>CANHCG010000048.1 GCA_947459055.1 Cytophagaceae bacterium
CGATCATAAGAAATATTTAATTTCCGAATTAGAAACGGTAACACTCGATCCTGCGTTTTGGAATCAACCCGAAAAGGCCGAAAGCACCATGCGTGAAATGCGTGCTTTGAAGTTTTGGACGGACGGATTCGACGCATTGTGTGGAAGCATGGATGATTTGGAAACCATTTGGGAATTTTACGAAATGGGTGAAGCCACCGAAGCCGAAGTGGATACGGAGGGCCTACGCCTGGAAGAAAAACTGGAGGCGCTGGAGTTTCGTAAAATGATGTCCGAGGAAGGTGACAATATGAGTGCTGTCCTTGAAATAAATGCGGGAGCAGGAGGGACGGAATCGCAGGATTGGGCGTCAATGTTGCTCCGTATGTACCTCATGTGGGCTGAAAAAAATAATTTCAAAGTTCGTTTAGTCGATCAAAACGACGGCGATGTCGCTGGAATTAAATCCGTAACCATCGAAGTGGATGGGGAGTTTGCTTATGGAAATTTGAAATCAGAAAATGGAGTTCATCGCCTCGTACGGATTTCGCCTTTTGATTCGAATGCGCGCCGGCACACTTCATTTGCCTCCGTATACATATGCCCATTGGCCGATGATACTATTGAAATTGACATCAATCCGGCGGATATTGATTGGGATACCTTTCGTTCTGGTGGGGCAGGTGGTCAAAATGTGAATAAGGTGGAGACGGCTGTTCGTTTGACGCATAAGCCGTCAGGGATTATTATTGCGTGCCAACAAGAACGGTCCCAATTAATGAACAAAGAAGTTGCCCTTCGACTTTTAAAATCTAAACTCTATCAAATCGAAATCGATAAACGAAATGCCGCTCGCGCAGAAGTGGAGGCCGGCAAAAAGAAAATCGAATGGGGGTCGCAAATTCGCTCCTATGTATTGGATGACCGTCGGGTGAAGGACCACCGAACTAATTACCAAACGTCAAATACCGAAGCCGTTTTGGACGGGGAAATCAATGAGTTTATCAAAGCCTATTTGATGGAAAATTAATCCTGTTTTGTTTCGGGCGCCTGCTCGGATTCTAAGGATTGTAAATAGGCCATTAACTTATCTTTCGCTAAACCAAGGGCTAAGGCAAGGGCGTATGATTTGAGGGCGGAACCTAAAAAAGAGCTTTCATGTTTTTCAGACGATTCTTTTTTATCGCTTCCTGAAAAGAGGGAATAAAGCAAATAGGATGCAGCTAAAACACCACCGACGACAGCGATTTGCATCCCGCGTTCTTTGGCGATTTGTTTGATGTCACTGATTTCTTCGGCAATGTCGGCCTTGACAATTTCTGCTTTGGCTTCTAAAGCGGCTCGTTTTTCTTGTGTATTACTCATGATTCTCTAATTCCTCAGGCGTTTGTTCGGGGGATTCCTCAACAGATTCCTCCTTTTTTTTCATCGTCAAAAGTAAAATAATGCTAATGATCAAGGCCAAAGCCGCCACGGCAAAATATCCGATAAAGAGGCTTTGGGTAGTTTCATTAATCCAATTGGCAAGGCCCAACAAAAAAAAGATGCTAGTGATTCCAAGCGCAAAAGCGATTAAAATGAATTTGAAAATTCGGGCCAACAATTCTTCTAATTTCTCCTGTACATCTAACTTAATGATCTCGAATTGAGTCTTTAGGTAGTTGGACAATAATTCTATCAGCCGATTGTTGTCAAATAATCCCATTTATCGTTGTTTTAACTTCGCTTCAATCGAATGTTGCGTATGTGGAACCAACCGCAAACGCTCTTTGGATATCAATTTTCCGGATTCAACGCAAACCCCATAGGTTCCATTTTTTATCCGCATTAAGGCCTTCTCTAAATTATTGATGAATTTTTGCAAACGAACCGCCAACTGATTCATGTTTTCCTTCTCCGCCGTATCTGCTCCATCTTCCATGACCTTCGAATTCCCAGCCGTATCGTTTGTGCCGGTGTCATTTTTCTTACTCAAGGTTTCCCGTAAGTAATTTAATTCCGATCGTGATTCTTCTAATTTTCCTAAAATGATTTCTTCGAATTCCTTTAATTCTGCAGCTGAATAGCGTTGTTTTTCCTCGTTTGCCATAATCAAAAAATGCCTTTAAAAAATAATTATAAAAATGTTTTGTGGGCTAAATGAGCTGTAAATCAGGTATTTAAACACGGAGGCAAAACATTTCCACAAAGATAATTTTATCTGCTTGATTTAGGCAACGATTGATGTAAAATCTATGACATTTTTTTTTGCCAAGACACATAGCCATAAAATGCCATCAAAATGAACAGGCCATACAAGGCTGCTGTACCCGGAATGCCTTTTTGTAAATACATGCCGATATATACCATGTCTACGATGATCCAGACGAACCAATTTTCGATTTTGCGTTTCGCCGCTAAATAAGTTCCCCAAATACTAAGGCCACTTAGGCAAGCGTCTAGATATGGAAAAGAGACATTCGGCACGTATCGTATATGCAAATAACCTGAAATTGCCCCAAAAAGTAAACTCAAGAAAATCCCTAGCAATAATTCCTTTCGGCCAGATTTTTCCGGGCTCCAATCCACGTTTGAGCGGGTCCATTGGAAAAAGCCAAACAGGGCCATGAGGATGAAGAATCCTTGCAATTCCATATCTGAGAATAAGCCCAACCCATAAAAAATGTAACCATATATCGCGGAGGCGAGGATGTTCCAAATCCAGGCGATACGTGCTTGTTTCGCTGAGAAATAAACCCCTAGCAAGGAACAAAGAATCCCTGCCCATTCGACTTTATTTGCGTCCATGATTTTTTTCAAAATAGGCACAAAAATGTTGAATGCTACATGATTCGCATTTCGGGCTGCGGGCTAGGCAAATATATCGACCATGTAAAATCAACCAATGATGCGCCCGTGGAATGATTTCATCGGGCAGGTATTTAACCAAAGCTAATTCAACTTTCAGAGGCGTGGTGGCATTTTTGGGAACAAGGCCTAGTCGGTGCGACACACGAAACACATGCGTATCGACGGCCATGGTCGGCTGATTGTAAATCACCGATGCGATGACATTGGCTGTTTTTCTTCCCACGCCAGGTAGGCTTTGTAAATCTTCTAGGGTTTCGGGCACTTCTCCGGCGAAGGTATCGACGATGCGTTGGCCTAAGCCTAACAAATGTTTGGCCTTATTATTCGGATATGAAACCGACCGAATGTAGGAAAATATTTCATCCACGCTCGATTCGGCGAGGGCAGATGGCTTAGGAAATCGTTGGAATAGTTTGGGGGTTACCTGATTGATCCGCTTGTCGGTACATTGTGCGGAAAGGACGACGGCGACTAATAGTTCATAGGGATTGCTATACTGCAATTCCGTTTCTGCCTCCGGAAAATGGGAGGAAAAATGGTCCATAAAAGCTTGAAATCGTTCCTTCTTTTGCATCAGCTAGGCTTTGGGCAAAGGTAAGAAACAATTTCAAGATTGAATCGCGATATTTCGTTTGGAATAGGCGATGATCGCATCGACACAGCTTTCGGAGGGATTTAAGAATCCTTCATCGAGTGCGTTTTTAACCTGTTGGAACGCCGCTAACTCCGAGCGGTCTTCCGAGCTTAAAATGTGATTCAGCCCTTTTTCGGGCTCATACAGATTTTTAATGAGGTCATTTGGGGTAAAGTTTTGCGTCATAGGCACTCTCTTGTTTTTCTAGCATTTTCCTTAGGTTGATCAAGGCATACCTCATTCTTCCTAAAGCCGTATTTATACTTACACCGGTCTGATCTGCGATTTCTTGGAAACTTAATTCCTCGTAATGCCGCATGACCAAGACTTCCCGTTGTTCATCTGGTAATTTTTTAATGAGCTCCCGCACATTCGAAATTTTGTCTGCCTTTAATTGAATATCCTCGGAGGATTCTTCGGCAAACTCAAAACTATTGAACAGTTTGGAGCCATCTTCTAACACAATGGTCGGATATCGTTTATCCTTCCTAAAGTAATCAATGGCTAAATTATGCCCTATCCGCACCACCCAAGGCAAAAATTTACCCTCTTCATTGTAGCGACCAGACTTAATCACATCGATCGCCTTTATATATGTTTCTTGCATTAAGTCCTCCGCTACGTAGCGGTCCTTAACGATCAAGTAAATACTCGTATAGACTTTGGATTTACTGCGCTTTACTAATGTTTCAAACGCTTTATCTTCCCCTTGGATGTACGCGGATAATAACGCTGCATCGCTAACTTGTGTCTTAATCATATAAGTCAAATTTGTTAACGTAGAGGTTTATCTCATATTGTATCTCCTATTGTTTTTTTTGGGCGAATTGATAACCGATGCTTGTCGATCGGAGTGCCAAATTAGGTAAAACATTTTAATTTCAAAATTTCGATGAGAAAATATTGTAAAAAATGAGTGCCTTTCATGCCAATTATTTGAAATCATTAGTAGTTTTGTCAAAATTTAAATCGAAATATTCATGAAAAATGCTCGTATTATTGCCATCCTAGTTGCGATGGTTATGTTTTCCACCACTTTATTTGCACAAGTTAGTTCAAACGATGATATCGCTGGATCTTACAAAATGCAAGAGAATCCTTACGTTAAAGCGGTTAAATTTGCCGTGAAAGAAGGAAAAGTAATTATGTCTGCGGAAGGTTTTCCGGATACGGAAGTTGCCAAAGGTAAAAATGCTGACGAATTTGTTCTCGAAAGTCAAAACGGTGTGATTACTTTCACTCGCGATGGCGGTAAAGTGAAAGGTGTTAAAATCGAAGCACAAGGGGTAACCTTAGCTGGCGAAAAAGAAGGTGCATCTTCTTCTTCCATGGGTGATTATGCCGCAACATTTAAAATGTCAGACAACGAGTATGTTAAGAAAATCAAAATTGATTTGAAAGACGGAAAATTAATGTTGTCTTCAGATTCTAACCCAACGGAAGGTGCTGTCTTAAAAGCATCAAACAGTGCCGATGTGTTTACTACTTCGATCCAAGGGTATGATGCCGATATCATCTTCTCTCGCGCTGGCGGAAAAGTAAGCTCAATCAAATTATCTGTGGCTGGTGGCCAGGTGGTTTTGACTGGAGAAAAAGAACAATAGTCTTTCTCTATTAAATATTAAAAAAGGGGCCTTATTTAAGGCCCCTTTTTTGTTTTCCTGTTTTTTATCGCAATTGACGTTTGTACAACTGAATCGTATTCTCTAATCCATAATACAGTGCGTCGCTGATCAGCGCATGGCCAATCGACACCTCATCCAATGGCGTCACCTGCGATTTAAAAAAGGCCAAATTTTCCAAGCTTAAATCATGGCCTGCATTGATACCAAGGCCCAATTGATGCGCCCGAAAAGCCGCCTTCCGATATGCTGCCACCGCTGCCGATGGATTTTCTGGAAATTCTGTTGCAAAAGGCTCCGTATACAACTCAATTCGATCCGTGCCCGTTGTTTTAGCGGCTTCGACCATCTCGAGCACCGGATCCACAAAAATCGAGGTACGAATTCCAGCGTCTTTAAACACCTTAATGAGTTCAATCAGGAGCGCTTGATTTGTAATCGTATCCCAGCCATGATTCGACGTGATTTGCCCCAGCGCATCGGGCACTAAGGTTACTTGTTCTGGCTTTACCGCTAAAACCAATTCCACAAAGGATGCCTCCATCGGATTTCCTTCGATGTTGAATTCCGTGGTTAATAATGGCTTTAGTGCATGCACATCCGCATAGCGAATGTGGCGTTCATCCGGCCGAGGGTGCACCGTAATGCCTTCCGCCCCGTATCGCTCACAATCCAATGCCACCTGTACGAGGTCTGGATTATTGCCGCCCCGTGAATTACGGAGCGTGGCGATTTTATTTATGTTTACACTTAATCGAGTCATGTACAAAAAAGGCCGGTTAACCGGCCTTTGTTTTAGATTAATTGATGCTTGGCCAAATATTCCGCAATTTGAACTGCATTTGTCGCCGCCCCTTTCCGTAAATTATCTGCTACAATCCAGAGATTCAAGGTATTTTTTTGTGACTCATCCCGACGAATTCGACCTACAAAAACTTCATCCTTTCCATGCGCCGTAATCGGCATCGGATACAAGAAATTTTTCGGATCGTCTTGAACAATCACGCCTTCTTCTTTCTCCAAAATCGCACGAACCTCCGCCAAATCAAAATCATTTTCAAATTCAATATTCACCGATTCCGAGTGACCACCGATTGTCGGGATACGCACCGTCGTCGCCGTTACCTGAATCGAATCATCCATCATGATTTTTTTTGTTTCCAAAATCATTTTCATCTCCTCTTTCGTATAGCCATTGTCTTGGAATACATCGATGTGAGGCAAAACGTTTAGGTCGATTTTGTGCGGATAAACTTTGTTATAATCGGTTTTTCCAGCGCGCTCGTCGAATAATTGGTCCACCGCTGCTTTTCCGGTACCGGTTACCGACTGGTAGGTCGACACCACCACACGTTTGATTTTATATTTTTTATGCAATGGATTTAGAATAACGACCATTTGGATCGTGGAACAATTCGGATTCGCGATGATTTTATCCTCTGACGTTAAGGTCGAAGCATTGATTTCCGGAACGACTAATTTTTTCGTCGGGTCCATCCGCCAAGCCGATGAATTATCCACCACCGTAATGCCAGCTGCCGCAAATTTTGGTGCTGTTTCTAGCGATGTTCCGCCGCCGGCTGAAAATATAGCGACGTTTGGTTTCATGGCGATGGCCGTTTCATAGCCCACCACGGCATATTCTTTCCCCTTAAAGCTGATTTTCTTTCCGATTGAACGCTCAGAAGCTACGGGGATGATTTCAGATACGGGGAAATTCCGTTCTGCTAATACTTTCAAAATTTCGCTGCCTACAAGTCCTGTGGCGCCTACAACTGCAACTTTCATGCTTGATAATCTTAAAATGGATACTTCATTGCGATTCCAACGGCGGGATCCTGGCCGTTCGTTGAAATTTGTAAACTTATTTTTGTTTTTTGTTCATTTCCTAAGGCATTGTAGCGATTCAGCGCTCGGTTAAAATGCCGCATGCTGACCGAGCCAAAATACACATTCGCTAACGCACTCGCCCCCACCACAGACCAATAAAAGCCATCAGACACCGCATCTTTTTTCATCAGTGAATACAAGGACAAAGCCAATGTACCACTTGAAATCCATTTGATGTGGTTTTGTTGACGTTTATAAGTTAAAAACTCCCGATTAATTTCTGGGTCCTGCATCTCCATTAATGGAATTTGAAGGGCCAAGGGATTTTCTAATACCTGACGTTTATACACAAAATGGGTTCGAAAGCCTCGTGATGACCGCTCAATTGGGAACCATTCTTTTTTGTCAAAAGCCTGTCCAAAGACCGGCAGGGCAAACCAAACAAAAAAGAGTAATTGGCTTATTTTCACGAATGAATGCTTTAGGCCTGCAAAATTAGGGCTAAAATTGATATTTAGCCTATTTTTTTTGCTTAAATCGATGAATTCCTTCCGGGGATATGGCCAGGTCCAAGGCTATGTCATGCACATGTAGGTCAGAAATGGGTTCAATCGGTGTGCCTATACTGATACCGAGCGATAAACAGTCGGATTTCGTTTCTGCCAAAAAACGATCATAAAAGCCTTTTCCATAGCCCACCCGATGGCCATTTAGGTCGATGGCTAATAGGGGTACGAGTACTAGATCCCAATCCTTGGCTTGCATTTCTTGCGATGAGTGAGGTACAGGTTCCCAAATACCCCAGGCCGAACGTTCGAATTTCGTAGCCTCATTCGTTAGGTAAGTTTGAAGGCTATAGTCGGTTGAATTCGCTCGCGGAAATCCTAATTGAAATTCGAAAGGAGATTTGGATAGCTTTTCGTGAATGGGCTGTAGGTCGATTTCGCGTTTTTCGAGAATCGATTGAAAACTTAAGATTCGAGTACCGACCGAAAAATCTTGTAGGAATTCGAGTAGATTTTTTTGAATGGCGAGGTTCATGGAAAGCCATTTTTCATCGCTGAGATTTTTGCGTGAGGCAAGGGCTTGTTGGCGTATCGCGGCTTTTAACATTTATTCCATTCAAAATTCCCTGCAAAGTAACATAAGGTTCACAATTTTCGTATTTTTGCCTCAATTTTGCCTGATATTATTCAAAAAACCAAAGATCCGTGAGCTTCAAAGAATACAAAAATTTGGATTATGCTGCCTTAGCCGATGAAATTTTAGATTTCTGGACGAAAAATGATATTTTCGAAAAGTCAATCTCGACGCGCGAAGGAAAGCCTACGTTTACGTTTTTTGAAGGGCCGCCTTCGGCTAACGGCACCCCAGGTATCCACCACGTCATGGCTCGTGCCATTAAGGATATTTTTTGCCGCTATCAAACCCTAAAAGGAAAACAAGTAAAGCGAAAAGGAGGCTGGGATACCCACGGATTACCGGTGGAATTACAAGTAGAAAAAGAATTAGGTATCACCAAAGAGGACATTGGTAAAACGATTTCGGTCGAAGAATATAACCAACGCTGCCGGGAAACCGTCATGAAATTCACAGATCAATGGAACGACCTTACTCAGAAAATGGGCTATTGGGTCGATCTCGAAAATCCTTATGTGACCTACCAGGCACCTTACATTGAAAGCGTTTGGAATCTGTTGAAACGCCTTTACGACCAAGGTTTATTGTACAAGGGATACACGATTCAGCCTTATTCGCCCGCGGCGGGAACGGGACTTTCGTCCCATGAATTAAACCAACCGGGTTGTTATCGGGACGTCAAAGACACCTCCCTAACGGCCCAATTTGCCGCCATTCGAAACCAAGCCTCTGAATTTTTATTTCAAGCTGCTGCTGGCGCGCCGGTGTATCTATTAGCCTGGACGACCACCCCTTGGACCTTGCCTTCGAACTCCGCGCTTACCGCTGGAAAAAATATAACCTATGTCTTA
>CANHCG010000049.1 GCA_947459055.1 Cytophagaceae bacterium
GTGCATATCGATGCCGCTGAGGGAATCGGTGGACACAATGCGGGGGCACGGCCGATGGAACTCCTTTTGATGGGTCTAGGGGGGTGCACGGCGATCGATGTGATTTTGATTTTAAAAAAACAACGCCAGCTTATAGACGATTTTCAAATACGCCTATCCGGAACTCGTGAAAAAATTGAAGGAACTGAAAAATCCCCTTTTCGGACGATTAATATCCAATTCGAATTAAAGGGCCAAATCGATGGTAAAAAAGCGCTAAAAGCGATTCAAATGTCCATGGAAAAATATTGTTCGGCGACGGCCCAATTGGAACCAAGCTCCTTAATCACCCATACCTTAATCCTTAACGATACACCTTTTATCGCCTAATATGCAAGCCTACCTAGACCTTTTGAGCCACATCAAAAACCATGGCACTTTTAAATCTGACCGCACCGGAACGGGCACCACCAGTGTTTTCGGGTATCAGATGCGCTTTAATTTGGCGGATGGATTTCCCTTAGTGACCACCAAAAAAACACATTTAAAATCCATCATTTATGAGTTATTGTGGTTTTTGAAGGGGGAAACCAATATCGCCTACTTAAAGGAAAACAATGTCAGCATTTGGGACGAATGGGCGAATGAACAGGGGGATTTAGGGCCCGTATATGGTAAGCAATGGAGGACCTGGGAAGGACCCGATGGCCAGGTGATCGACCAAATCAAAGATGTGATTCATACACTTAAAACGAATCCAGATTCCAGACGAATTATCGTGAGTGCGTGGAACGTAGCCGACTTACCCAAAATGGCCTTGATGCCCTGCCATGCTTTTTTCCAATTTTATGTGGCGGATGGAAAACTTTCTTGCCAATTATACCAGCGATCCGCTGATGTATTTTTAGGCGTTCCCTTTAACATTGCAAGTTATGCGCTATTGACCATGATGGTGGCCCAAGTTTGTGATTTAGGGCTCGGTGACTTCGTTTGGACCGGCGGCGATACGCATTTATATAGTAATCACATGGAACAGGTAGAATTGCAATTAACCCGCAGTCCTCGACCATTGCCGATCATGAAGATCAATCCAAACGTAAAAGACATTTTCGACTTTACTTACGAAGATTTCACCTTGGAGAATTACGACCCCTATCCGGGCATTAAGGCGCCAGTAGCTATTTAATCTTGGACCAATTGGCGAATTAAATCCGCGGCACTAAGGCCTTGCGAATCAGCTTTATAATTTGGAATAATTCGATGTTGCAGTACTGCCACAGCCATTTCCCGCACATCTTCCACATTGGGAGAGTAACGTCCATGCATCAATGCATGGCATTTAGCAGCTAAAATCAGGTTTTGTGAAGCACGTGGCCCTGCACCCCAAGTAATGTATTCCTTGGCGATCGGCGACGCATTATCGCTACTGATCCGTGTTTGCTGTACCCACCGTACAGCTGTTTCTACCACTAAATCTGATACCGGAACACGCTTCACTAAATCTTGATATTCCAAAAGTGTTTTTGCACTTACGATCGGCGCTTGGGATTCCAATAATTGGGATTTTTCGGTCATACGCACCACTTGTACCTCTTCAGAAAAGCTTGGGTAATCGAGTTGGATCATGAACAAAAATCGATCCAATTGCGCCTCTGGTAAGGGATAGGTTCCTTCTTGTTCAATCGGGTTTTGTGTAGCTAATACAAAAAAAGGTTTCGGCAATTCATAACTCGTGCCGGCCACCGAAACAGTTTCTTCCTGCATGGCCTCTAAAAGTGCGGATTGAGTTTTGGGTGGGGTTCGATTAATTTCGTCGGCAAGGATGATATTAGAAAAAATGGGACCCCGACTAAATTGAAAATTCCTTTCCTGGT
This sequence comes from Cytophagaceae bacterium, assembly GCA_947459055.1. Taxonomy (GTDB): domain Bacteria; phylum Bacteroidota; class Bacteroidia; order Cytophagales; family Spirosomataceae; genus Aquirufa. The sequence continues at coordinate 1,854 of CANHCG010000049.1, forward strand.
CCAATAACTCCGTTCCAATGATATCGGAAGGCATTAAATCAGGCGTAAATTGAATGCGTTTGTAGTCCAAATCCACCAAACCAGCCAGCGTTTGCACAAGCCGAGTTTTGGCTAATCCAGGCACACCTACGAGTAGACAATGTCCTCCAGAAAATAGCGCATTTACTAATAAATCGACCGTCTTTTCCTGACCTACCACGCGAGAAGCGATCGCCTGTTTAAGACTTCGAATATCATCAAAAAATGAGGTAGCTAAACGAACGTCTTCCATGGCTATTGACCCGAGGAACTTGATTCTGAGCTTTGAATACCTAAGGTATTACAACTCTTATATTCATCATCGATATAAATAAAAACATCATCCTTGGCCTTTAAAAACCAATTTTCAATCGCATCATTCTTTTTCCGAGATAGAGCAATACCCCCTATTTTTTGATAGTCATCCTTCAAATTCGCGAAATGCGGCGGATGTTTTGCTTTGTAATACAAAATCCGCACGGCACTCCGACCATCCTCAGTCCGATATGATATCGGTGTGGAGATCGTTCCCACTTTCATGGAATCAATCGAAAAATATAAACCGGGTTCCATCGTGCCATCAAAAGGAATCCGATAGGAACGTGTATTCGGATCCATTAATAATCCCCCAGCATCTTGGGTGGTTTTATCCTGTGAGAAATCACGCGCAGCACGGTCAAATTTCACGGAATCCCGCTGGATTAAAATACGAATACTATCCAAATACTTCGTAGGTTCTGTTAAATCTAATTTTTGATAATCCGGACGTAACAAAATATGACGTGCATGATATTCTTGCCCACGAATTTCAAGCAATTGAATCAAGTGAAAACCAAATTCACTTTCGACCACCTCCGACATCATCGAGGGCTTCAATTTTAAAGCGGCCGCTTCAAATGGCGCCACCATTTGACCACGCTTCGAAAATCCTAAATCCCCTCCTCTTTTTCCACTACCCAAATCTTCTGAATATAACTTGGCTAAATCCTCAAAATTTTCACCTTTTTCGACACGCCGACGATAGTCTAATAAGCGACTAATCAACTCTTCTTTCTGATTTTTATTTGGCTGGGCTAATCGAACAATATGCCCAACTTCAACCTCCGCAGGTAAATAAGGCAACGAATCCGTTGGAATTTTCTTAAAAAACTCCGCCACCTCTTTTGGCGTAATCGTCACCGCATCCGTAATTTTATCTTGCATTTTACGGCCAGTTAATTGCTCTTTTAACGAAGACCTCAAATCCTCCTTCAAAGAAGCAATAGGCTTTCCAAATGCCTCCACGATATTCTTCGCAGAACCATATTGTTGCTCCATTTGATCCATCCGGGAATTTAATTCCATTTCGATTCGCTTATCTTCGACAATCACTGAATCGATTTCCGCTTTGGCCAACATCAATTTGTTTACAACCAATCCCTCCAAAATTTGACAACGATTCGGCGGATTCGCCTGACCACTCGCAATCGATTGCTGATATTGCCCTTCAACCTCCGATTTTAAAATGTAATGATTGTCAACCTTCGCAATAATTTTATCCAACAAGGACGGCTTTTCCTCTTCTTGCGAAAAACCCGCAAACGAAATAAACAAACCAAAAACACCTACTAAAAACCCTTTAAATTTCATATTCCTCATAAACTATTGCATTATTTTATTCAATTCTTCCTCATTCCGAACCACAGGAAAACGCTCTTTCAAGCGAATCAACCAAGCTTTTTCTAACTCTCCTTGTAAATCTCGAATAATCGAACTACGCGATTCATCAAAACTTTTTAACCGGGCCGGAACTACTTCCTTGATATCCACATAAACCTGCCGACCTTGTGATTCAAAATTCTTTTTCCCTACTTCCCAGCTAAGGCTGTCCAAGATCGCATTTTCTCCGCGTTTAAACAAGCCCTCAACAGCTTCTAAGCTCAAGGGCTTCACTGAATTAAACCGTTTGACCACATCTTCCATCGAATGCGAATAAAATTTAAAGCTAATCCGAGCATTTTTTGACTTATCCGTCTTCGAGGCAGGTCGTAAATTCCCCTCCACCTTTTCAATAATCCGTGATACCCCTATCCCCTTTTTCGTTAAATATGTAACTACCTTTGAAATACGCGCTTGGGCCAATGTATCTAGTTCACTTGCATCCTGATGACCTGAAATCTCTACGATGTAATCTTTATTCTTCGCTAATTGGATAAATAATTCTTGTAAATTCTTTTTCGAAGCATCTGAAACCAACGATTGACCCAATGTAAACGTCAAATCAGGAAAACGCTTATTTAATGGATAAGGTGGATTTTTTAATAATTCCAAGGCATCTGATAAGGTTTTAGGTGTATCAGCAGAAAGTACTTTGGCATTCAAGCGACTTGGCAAGGTAAATTTAGCGGTGTTGGCGGTAAAATAGGCTTGTTGGCGCAACGAATCCAACGATTTATCATACACCTCTCGCTCGGTTATTTTACTAAATAAACTTCCCTCATAAAATTCCTGCATTTGCTCTTTGAAAGCCGGATATTTAGTTTCCAAATGCCTTTCCTCTGCCTGAAGCGTATTTAGGTCAATAAATTCATCTAACCAAAACGCTTCTGAAATCGTAGGTAAATAGCCTAAAGCTTTTAATTTTTTTCGTTGCTGGGCCACGATAAAGGCATAAAATTCCTTAATCAAAAATTGTGTCGAACCAATTGTAAACAAGGGCAATTGCAAATAAGCCTCATCTCCAATCCGATCCTGTGCATACCTTTCAATCGCAATTTTCCGATTCGCCTCATCGATTGTCACTTTATTTTCCACCCGCACCCGTTTCATAAACGACTGACGTATAATCGCACTGCGCTCCGCATCTGTGAGAACCTTTTGACGTAAATATTCCGCCATTTCCTCATAACTTAAGAGCGGTTTTTTATCGAGTAATTTGAAGATTTGCCAACCTAAATTCGTTCGAATCGGTTCCGTCACATCCCCCAATCGTTGAATACCAAATAACTTATCTTGTAATTCCTCGGATAAATCAGATGAATAGTACCAACGACGCAATTCCCCACCCCGACTCCGCGAATATGGATCCTCCGAATAATTTTTACATATCAACTCAAAAGGCTCCTCCCCCTTAGCTAAATACCTTTGAACTAAATCTATCTTATTTTTCGCCTCCACTTGCACGGTCGTAGGCGCATTTACAGCTGCTGAAATCAAAATATGTGCTAATCGTATTTTTCCCTGATTCGGCCGAATTTCCAGCACTTTAATCAAATGATAACCGGCTTCTGTACGAATGATGTTTGAAACCTCCCCTTTTTCTAAAGAATAAATGGCATTTTCAAATGCGTATTGGGTTTGTAAACTTGTAATATAACCAATTTGCCCCCCTTTACCAGCAGACAATTCATCTTCAGAGAACTTAGTCGCAGTACTCGAAAAATCCTCCCCAGCCTTCAATTTCTTCTGAATATTCGTTATTTTCTGGAACGCAATGAGCGTATCGGCAGGACTCGGATTCGAGGGTAGTTTAACTAGGATCTGGGCTACTTGCTTCTCGAATTTCAAGCGCTCATAGGCCTCTCGCACCAATGCCTCCACTTTTTCATTATCGATCAAATAAGGACTCGCTAATTCCTTGCGGAAACTTTGATATTCATCCTGAAAACCCGGAGAACTTGGAATTTTATCTGTCTCTGCAGCTAAAATCTTTAGATGGTAATCAATGTAGGCTGATAAAAATTTCTGTTTATTATCCGATCGAATACTATCACTTTCTAACAATCGTCGATAATCCTTTTCAAAGGCCTCCGCACTAATTTTTTTTGTCCCCATCTGCAATGGCACAGGGCTTTGAGCAACTAAAGTCATAGACCCCAGCATCCAGATAAAGAAAACAAAAATATATTTTTTATTCATACCCATACAATCCTTCAAAATTACGAATATTCAACGAAATAAACCTTATTTCGAGATATCCTTTACCTTTATTTGATACGCAAAGGAATACACATATTCATTCAAGCCCCGTTTGCCCCCTTTCCAAGTACCACGTTTATACCTCGTCGAATTTTTAGTCGGGATATCATTCCAGTTCCATGTAATTTCAGATACCCCCAATAGATCGTTTCGATCCACATGTGCCCACCAATCCAACCCCCAACCACTAATCCGACTGCCCCATAAAAACCAAGTCAGGGGATTACTGACTGAACTCCATTCCAACATATGAATTGGAATCTGTAAAAATCCACCCACATTATTCACTTGACGAACTATTTTCTGCATTTTTTGATAATCATCCACCTCCCACAATGCCATTTGTATACCTAAGGCCTGACCTGGCTTAAGTTCCAAAGACAAACTCGAAAGGGTATCCAAATCCAGCTTTTGGCCTTGTTTGGCATTTCCTAGGTAAACGGTAGATAAGCGACTGTAAATCAATGAATCACGCTCGATAATTCCGATTTGATAAGCAAGCAAAACCTCATCGTGGCCTGTGATTTGTTCCTGGATATCAATAGCCTTAATTTCTTGCATGGAGAGTTCCACCTGCTTGATAAGTTGGCGGACTGGTTGTTTTTTGACTTGTTGAATCGGCACCATAGGCGTTTTACAAGCAAAAAAGGCCCCTATAAAAAACAACACAAGAATACGATATGGCATTAATTTCCCTTAGGTTCTTGTTGGGTCAAACAATGAAAACTCCCCTGCCCCCAAATAATATGAGAAGCTGAAAGACCTATAACGGGCCGATCTTGAAATAATTGTCTTAAAATTTCCAAAGCCAAGGCATCTTGCGGGCAATCAAAGGTGGGTACCAAAACCCCGGCATTACATATATAAAAATTCGCATAGGATCCGGGCGCTCGAAATTCATCGATAACCACGGCTTGAGGCATCGGGATTTCGACAATTTTCAAGGGATTTCCATTCAACAAAGTCATGGATTTTAATTCAGCGAGGTTTTGCTGAAGTACGGCATAATTTTCATCGCTTGGATCCGGCTCCACCATCGCGATGACCGTATCCTCATTCACAAAACGAACCGTATCATCGATATGTCCATCCGTATCATCTCCTACAATCCCATCGGATACCCATAGCACCTGCGACACCCCGTAAAAATCAATTAGGTATTGTTCGATTTCCGATTGGCTAAGCTGTGGATTTCGATTTGGGTTTAGCAAACAAGATTTACTTGTCAGGACTGTTCCAGCGCCATTAAAATCCACAGAACCGCCTTCCATGATTATACCCGGAGAAACTGATTCGAGGCCTGAGGTGTTCGCAATGGCCATCGGAATTCGATTATCATCGTCAAATGGCGGATATTTTCCACCCCAGGCATTGTATTCCCAATTCACCAATAAACGACTTGAGTCCTCCCGATGAATTAAAAATGCAGGCCCATGATCCCGGCACCACGCATCATTAGTAGGCCGAATGTGGCAAAAAATTTGCCTGGAGTCGATGTGGTATAGAGGTAATTGGGATTCAATAAAATCTTTTAATTCGTTGGAATGGCAATTGATATGTACCTGTTCGCCTTGGGAGATGGCATGAATGAGTCGGAAATATTCTGGATACATATTGGCCAATTTATCCCCTTGCCAGGAATGGTCATTATGCGGAAACGTAATCCAAGTCGCCACATGCGGATGCCATTCAGCTGGAAAAAAATATCCTCGTTCGTTCGGCGTCATATTAGTTCTCTAAATCCTGTAAAATGAGGCGTAAGCCTTCTAAGGTTATTAATTTATTGACTTCATCAAATGAGGATTCCAATGGCGTCAAAATCGAAGACAATCCCCCAGTGGCCAAGACTTTAATCTGTGGCCCCTTTTCAGCCTTAATTTGAAATATCATTTCCTTCACCATACCCACATATCCCCATAAAATACCGGATTGAATGGCGGAGACAGTATCGAAACCTAAGGCCGAATCCGGCATTTCGAGAGGCACTTCGGGCAATTGGGCCGTTTGTGAAAAGAGTGACTTAACCGCTGTCTTTAATCCTGGGGCAATGGACACCCCTTGCATCGTTCCATCGGCACCTACCAAAGTAAACGTTAAGGCTGTCCCAAAATCCACAATTAAAACATCGGTATGATAATGAGCGTTTGCATAGACGGAATTGGCCACTAAATCGGAACCGATTTCATCAGGACTTAATACATGAATCGCCAAATTCGTGTAAATCTTAGGCCCCATCACCTTAGATTTTTTACCTGACCAAATATCTACTCCTTTTTGAATCTGAGGTAAAATGGACGGAACAACAGAACTAATTAAGATCGCATCAGGTCGAACGTGCCCTAGGCTTTTTTCATTTAATTCCTTTACTAACCACATTTGTAATTTCAAGGGACTCCAAGGCTGGTGCGTGGGAGTTCGCAAAATCGTTTGCCAAGTATTCTCGGAATAAAAGCCAAACACGATATCCGTGTTTCCAATATCAATCAATAAAAACATCATACAGGGGGTAAATCTTTTTCCAATCCAGCTGACAGTATCGGAAACCGAAGCCACGATTTTGGATCTAAACTATATTCATCCACATGAAAACCTGGGGCATAACGCTCCCGTTTCCATTGGTTACGAGCCCAAAGCCTAAAAAAGCGATGCGCAAATTCAGCTAATTTTTCCTTTGGAAATTGTGTTCCATAAGTAGCATACAAAATATCTTGGCAATCGGCCGGACTTTTTCGATCAAAAAAGGCCCAACGTTCAAGTGCATTCAAAATCGGATATGGCATTAAATCCTCTTCATCGATTTGCTTGGAGGCCAAAGGTCTTAATTCTGCACTTGGCTCCAAGGAATTAACCTGATGCAAGGCTGGAATTTTCGCTTCAGCCCATCGTAACCAAGTACGCAAAAAGCTTTTATCAATCCCGGCAATGGGTGAAATGGATCCTGACGTATCACCGTCCATCGTCGCATAGCCTACACTGGCTTCAGAACGATTAGATGTGGCTAATAATAAGGCTTGATTAATATTGGCGAGCATCCACGCACTCGGGCTTCGAACCCTAGCTTGAACGTTTTGTA
>CANHCG010000050.1 GCA_947459055.1 Cytophagaceae bacterium
AGACCGCTATGAGGTCGGGCAGGGTTCCAAAGTCGACTATTATTCCGCTCAAGTAGATTATAATGAAGACAAAGCCCTTTTAATCGCTCAGGAACAATCCTATTTAAATACAAAAATTAGCTTTAATACCCTGTTAATTCGCGATCATATGCAGGATTTCAATGTAAATCCGGTGATTGAATTATTGGCCAAATTAAACCTAAAAGATCTTAAAGAAACTGCTTTGACGCAAAACCCGGCACTCATTTCAGCCATCTTGTCGAAAAAAATCAGCGATTTAGACACGAAAAATTTACAGAGCCAACAAAAGCCACAAATTGACCTTGTTGCCGGCTATAACATGACTCAGGTAAATAATGGCGCTGGTTTTGGGGTTCAAAGAGGAACTAGCGATGTGCTTAGTTATGGTTTGAGGGCAACCATTAATATCTTCGATGGTTACAATCAAAAAAGAAGAGTTCAAAATGCTAAAATCAATGCTGAAATAGCCCAATTACAAATTGAAGATCTGAAAAATGTATTAACTAGCTCGATTGAAAGGGCCTATATTTCGTATGAAAATGCGTTAAATTTGATTCAGTTAGAAACTGAAAATTATGCCATTGCTAAACAAAATATTGATATCGCCTTTGATCGTTTTAAAGTCGGCATCGCCACTTCTTATGAATTAAGAGAGGTTCAGCGGAATGCGGTTGCAGCAGAGACACGTTTAATTGAAGCGAAATTTGCGGCAAAGTCGGCGGAGATTGAATTAGTTCGATTGAGTGGAAACCTATTGTAGATTTTGTTGTTCTTCCTCGTTCAATTGTTGCTGATATAAATCAAAATAATACCCTTGATTTTTCATGAGTTGGGCATGCGTGCCCTCTTCCACAATTTCTCCATCTTGTAGCACGAGAATTCGTTTGGCTAATTTAGCCGAAGATACCCGATGTGAAATGATCAAGCTGGTCTTATCCACCATGATTTTCTTTAAATTTTTCAAAATTTGATGCTCCGTGTGCGTATCCACTGCGGAAAGGCAATCATCTAAAATCAGCATGCTCGGTTGCTTTGCGAGCGCACGCGCCAGTGAAACCCGTTGTTTTTGACCACCCGAAAGCGTCACCCCTCGCTCGCCCAAAATCGTTTCAAACTGGTCTGGAAAATCCACTATATTTTCATACACATCAGCCCATTTAGCCGCTTGTTCAATCGCCTCTTGGCTCATCCCATCTCTTCCAAAACTAATATTTTCAGCAATACTACTCGAAAACAAAAACACATCCTGCGGAACAAAACCTAATTCCTGACGCACTTTTTGCATATCCCAATCCCGCAAAGAAATACCATCTAACAAAATATCCCCTGCTGTTGGATCATAAAACCGCGCCATTAATTGAGCTACAGTCGACTTACCTGAACCCGTCGTGCCTAATAAAGCCACCGATTCCCCAGCTGCAATACTAAAATTTAAATTTTTCAGCACATGCCGGTCCGTGCCTGGATAGGTGAAACTAAGCTCTTTAAATTGCCAAGCACCTTTTATTTCCTGCACGATTTGCTTGCCCTTAACTAATTCAGATTTTACCTGCAAAAATTCATTAATTCGTTTCTGAGAAGCCGCTGCACGTTGAATTTGAGAACTGGTCCATCCTAAGGCGGTTACGGGCCAGGTCAACATAAACACATACATAATAAACTCTGTAATATTGCCCACCGTAATCCGTCCCGCCATCACTTCTTTGGCACCTACATAAACCACCAATAAAGTACTAAATCCTACCAAAAGTGATATCAAGGGCGTAAACAAGGAGTCGACCTTAACAAGGTCTAACGATTTTCGGCGGTAATTGGCCGAAGCCACCGCAAAATCCTCCGAAGATTGTTTTTCACGCACAAAGGATTTTAAAACACGAATCCCAGAAAACGCTTCTTGGACAAAGGTTGAAATCGCCGACAAACCCGCCTGAATTTCCTCCGATTTCTTCATCACAATCGAATTCACATAATAAATACTAACGGATAAAATCGGCAAGGGCAATAGCACATACCACATCAAGGTAACGTTCACTTGCGCCATGTAATAAATCACCAGCACAAAGACCGTGATTAAATTAAGCCCATACATCATACTCGGGCCCACATACATCCGAACTTTGCTTACATCCTCAGAAATCCGTGCCATTAAATCCCCGGTATTTTGTTTGCGGTAAAAAGACAAAGGAAGCGTTTGATAATGGGCATAAATCTCGTTTTTCATTTCGTATTCGATATGACGAGACATGACGATTAAAGTTTGACGAATCAAAAACAAAAATACCCCCTTAATCAAGGCCATCAGAACGATCAGCATGCCATAATAAAATAGCGTACTCGCGAAAACTTCATAAAATACGGTTTGTAAACGAAAGCCTTTAAATAGAAAATAGACGTCGATGGTTTCAGTGACTAAATCGAGCGCATAACGAACCAATTGGGCCGGAACAACCCCAAAAAAATTCGCACAGACCGTAAAAAAAATGCCTAAAAAGAGAAGCCACTTATATTTCCAGAAATATTGATTTAAATGACTTAATGCTCCCATGCGATATTTATTGCCCACAAAGATAGAGGCTTTATCATTTAAAATGTCTAAATTTGTGATTCAATTTAGTACAAACGCTCTTTAATTTCGGATGGTAAACAGAAGATTACTTCGGGTCAAAGCATTTCAGCAATTATATGCCTTTTGGACTCAAGAACGCGCCCAACACCAGTTGGCCTTTGATGAATTAACCCATATTTTCCAACCAGATCTTTCGCTAATGGTCGCCAAAGAGGAACAAATGCCTCGTTTGGAAGGATTACGAAAACTAGCCGAAATCCAATTAACTGAATTTTTTCAAGGAATTCCCACCGAAGAAATCATTCCAGACGAATCACTTCAAGCAGCTAAATCCGTTTTCAAAACTTATCAAAATAACACCAAGAAAATCGCAATTCACCTAAAAAAGGAAATGGTGACCGAGGTAGAAAACATCTACCATGCCTATTTGAAAATTCTTTTTTACATCCAAAATTTATCACAGATTGCCAATTGGGACGAGCAAAGGCGATTATTAGAAACGCCCTTAAAAACCTCCCAATTTTGTCAAAATAGAGTATTAGCCATCTTGCCGAAATGGAAGGCGCTTCAACAAGCTTTCTCTGACCACCACATCGGCTGGTCCGAAGATGAAGAAACCCGGCTCAAAAAACTGTTCATTGAAGCGATTTTAGTGGATGAAACGTTCATCAGCTATTTGCCAAAATCTGGCGAGAACTTCGCAGAGGACATAGAAATGATCCGTTATCTTTTGAAAAACTTTCTGTTAAAACATCCAATGATGGCGGAATATTTTGAGGAAAAAGATTTAAATTGGCATTTAAATAAGGATGTGATTAAGAGTTTGTCAACCAAAACTTTTAAAGTCGATGCCTTGGAAGATTTGAGTTTACAAGTCTTGGCATTGCAATGGGAAGATGACAAACGATTTTTTGAGGAATTATTTGAGGGTTCGATTGAAATGGATCAGGAATTAAATACCTGGGTCGGCGAGCAAACAAAAAATTGGGAATCAGATCGTTTAGCGATGTCTGATTTTATTTTGTTGAAAATGGCGGTGACTGAGATGATTAAATTCCCGAGTATTCCTGTGAAAGTGAGCATCAATGAGTACATTGAATTAGCCAAAAATTATTCGACGCCGAAGTCGGGGCAATTCATAAATGGTATTTTAGATGTTATTTCGAATCGATTAGTGATAGAAAAAGTAATACAAAAATCAGGTCGAGGATTAATCGACATAGCTAGTAAATAATATGAGCAGATCGTCAAAAACCCTTTGGGCATTTATCGTAGGCGCAGCCGCAGGTGCGGTGGTGGGGATTTTATATGCGCCTGACAAAGGCGAAAACACCCGAAATAAATTGTATTTTCAATTGAATAAGTACCGGGATCAGTTGAAGCAATTAATCAACGACATCGTAGACGGTAAAGAAATTCCCGAATCTATGGCGAAATCAGAAGGCAAAAAAGTAGTCAATGACACAAAGGTCAAGGCTGAAAAATTGCTCGAGGACGTTGAGAAAATGATGAGCCAAATCAAAACTAAGCCTTAATGCACATGCGTGTATTCCTATTGCTCTTTTTGATTAGTAGCTTATTTTTATCCTGTGAAAACAAGCAGAAACAAGAGGCTTTAAATGCTTCTGAAAGTGCGATTCCTTTGGATTTGCGTCCATCGGCGGAAAAACATCCGATTATGGAATTTGACCAACCGGTCGTTTACCTTGGCCGTGTCACCCAAGGTGATTCCGCACGGTACACATTTCATTTCAAAAACAAGGGAAATATGCCCTTGAAAATTATGTCGGTGAATGCCTCTTGCGGATGTACCACCCCAAAATGGAGTCAAGATTTAATTCAACCTGGTAAAAAAGGATTTATCAAAGTAACCTTCAACTCCGCTGGCAAGGAAGGGAAAGTTCAAAAAACAATCACAGCTTATTGCAATACTATCCCGGCCGATAACACCGTAGCATTTAAAATCGAAGTAATTAAATAATTCTAAACAAGAATCCAATGGTCATTTTACAAGCAAACAATCCACAAATCATGCAAATCATCCTTTTCGGAGGAATTTTTGTGGTATTCTATTTTTTTATGATTCGTCCTCAACAAAAAAAGGCGAAGGAAGCGAAAAAATTTATTGAAGAATTAAAAACAGGCGATAAAGTGGTTACCATCGGTGGAGCTCATGGAACTGTCGTTAGCATTCGCGAGAAAACCATTTTAGTCGAAGTGGATTCAAGCAAAGGCGTTCGCATCGTTTTCGAAAAAACAGCAATCTCCAAAGATGCCTCATCTCGTCTAACAGAGGAATAAAATATGTCAAACAACCTGATCCCGTTTATTGGAATTACAGGTGGAATTGGATCCGGCAAATCACTGATTTGTCGGATTTTTTCTTGCTTACATATTCCAATTTTCGATTCGGATTCAGTGGCCAAACAACTCATCGAACAAGATCCCGTCATCAAACAATCCATCATCAATTTATTAGGTTCTGAAGCCTATGAAGGCCAACAATACAACCGAGCATTTGTGAAAAAATGCCTCAGCGAACAACCTAGCCTTGTTACCTCACTAAACCAACTCATTCATCCCGCCGTACGTAAAGCTGCCGTGCATTGGCATCAAAAACAAAATAGTCCCTTTGCCCTTTACGAATCTGCTTTATTTACAGTTGAAAACAAACCCGCATTTATTGATCAAGTCATTGCCGTTCAAGCCCCTTTAAATGACCGCCTTGAACGCATCGAAAAACGCAATCCATCGACCGATATGAAACAATTAATCAAGCTACAACCGACCGACGAAAGCTATACCAAAATCGCCGACCATCTCATTGAAAACGGTAAACATGACAAAATATGGCCACAAATCAGTAAAATATATCAATCCATCACAGGAAAGGTTTTGCTAATGTTTTGTTTGACTTTTGCCCTTTTCCCCAAGGCCCAAGCGCAAAAAATCAATGCAATGACCTTCAACATTCGCATGGATACCCAATCCGACGGAATCAATCAATGGGCAAACCGGAGTAAACACTGCGCCGATTTAATACAATACCATCAAGCTGATTTTATCGGCATGCAAGAAGCCTTTATTCATCAAATCAAAGATTTAGCACAGAACCTTCCCGCTTATGCTTGGTTTGGGAAAGGTAGAGACGATGGAAAAGAGTCAGGCGAATTTTCACCGCTATTCTACAATAAAAAGAAATTTACGCTTCTTCGCGAGAATACCTTTTGGCTATCGGATTCATGTGACAAGGTGGGTTTTGGTTGGGATGCAGCCTGTCGGCGTGTCGTGACCTGGGGTGAATTTCAGGCAAAATCCACTGGTAAAAAATTCTTTGTCTTCAATACGCATTTTGACCATTTAGGAAAAATCGCACGTCGGGAAAGCTCAAAACTCGTTCTTCGTAAAATCACAGAAATCGCCGGAAAAAATCCAGTCATCATGACAGGCGATTTTAATGCGACACCCGATGATGAACCCATTCAAATTTTGATAGACCACACGAACCCTGAGCGATTAATCGATGCTGAAAAAATAAGCAAAAAAGGCCATTATGGCCCATATAGCACTTTTAATGCCTTCAAACAGGAACAAGTGGGAAAACACATCGACTATATTTTCGTAAAAAATGGACCGCGTTGTCTCCAACATAGTACCCATTCAGAAACCTGGGAAAATAGATTCCCCTCTGACCATTTTCCTGTGAGTGCAATTTTGGAATTATAGGTGTAAACGTTAACTTGCAGAATGGATAATTTTATTGTTTCGGCCCGAAAATACAGACCTGTCACCTTCGATTCTGTCGTAGGCCAAAGTCACATTACTACCACCTTAAAAAATGCGATAAAGTCCAACCACTTGGCACAAGCGTTTCTTTTTTGTGGCCCTCGGGGCGTAGGAAAAACCACCTGCGCACGTATTTTGGCGAAAACAATTAATTGTGAAAATCTTCAAGCCGACGGCGAAGCCTGTGGAACCTGTGCATCCTGTCATTCCTTTCAAGAAAATACATCCTTAACTATTCACGAATTAGATGCGGCATCTAATAATTCCGTAGACGATATTCGTAACCTAATCGATCAAGTACGCTACCCTCCTCAATCCGGTCGCTACAAAATTTACATCATCGATGAGGTGCATATGCTTTCGGCGGCAGCATTTAATGCCTTTTTGAAAACGCTGGAAGAACCTCCATCCTATGCCATTTTTATTTTGGCAACGACGGAAAAGCATAAGATATTACCGACCATTCTTTCGCGCTGTCAAATCTTCGACTTTAACCGCATTCAATGGAAGGATATGGCTACGCATTTGGCCTCCATTGCCCAAAAAGAAAACATTCAAGCGGAACCTGCTGCCTTGGAATTGATTTCCATAAAGGCTGATGGCGGTTTACGGGATGCGCTTTCCATGTTTGATTTAAATGTGACCTTTTCGACCGACAATACCCTTCGACACAAGGATGTTCTCGAAAATTTACACATTTTGGATAGCGATTATTATTTTTCGTTGACCGATTTTATGGTCACCCAAAACCATACCGAAACGCTCTTGATTTTAGATGAAATCATGCGCAAAGGCTTCGACGGCCAACAATTCATTAGTGGCTTCATGGAACATTTACGGAATTTGCTTTTTGCCAAAGACCCAAAAACCCTAGCCCTCATGGAATTTAGCGAGGAATCAAGAGCTAAATTTCAAGCACAAAGTGCATTGACCTCGACGTCTTTTTTACTTTCCGCCATGAATATCTGCTCCCAATGTGAAATACACTACAAGAGCGCTAAAAATCCACGATTGCATTTGGAGCTAAGTTTATTGAAGATCAATTACTTGCCTTCCGTGTATCAGCCTGCAAACCCAACAGCCACGGAGGGGCTAGCCGGAAAAAAGTCTGAGTCCCCTCAGGGGACAGTTCAAACGGAAAAAGTAGCTTCTTCATCACAGCCTACCACCGAACTTAATCCCGAACCAATCACGGAAATACAAGCAGCAGCACAGCCTGCAGCAGACACAACCACGCCTGAACCCATTTCGGTATCTAAGTCATTTTCAGCAACTGAACCCACCTCCTCAGCTCCAGCATTACCCACTCCTGAAAATAGTAGTGAAACGAATAGCCCTACCCTTAGGCCTACACAAGTCACCTCGGGCCTAAGAAGTGCCAAAAAAGTTGTAGAAACGTCTTCGGAAGCGGATAAGCAAACTGCACAAAATCTAGCCACACTTGTCAGCAAAGAGGCTAAACCAATAGCCGTGGAGGCCCTTCAAATCGAATGGCACAGGTTGGCACAAAGTTATAAGAAGGCGAATTTGATCAATAAATTTGTCATGATGGACCGGCCGATCAACTTGCTCGGAAATACCATACATATCCAAGTGGAGAATGAGGTCCAAGTCCAACAATTTAATGAAGGCATTCGCCTAGAGGTCCTTCAGGCTCTTCGTGTATCGATGGAAAACTTTAATTTAGATATCGAATTGGACGTCATGGCGCAGGATACCTCTGACAAAAAAATGTTGTACACGCAATCTGATAAATATGATTTTTTAGCCTCGAAATACCCTATTTTGGCTGAAATGAAACATAAATTCGGATTAGACCATGAGTTCTAGGCTACCTAATTTGCCCTTGCCCTTTTAATACCCACTTTTCAGTAACTAATTTTTCGAGCGCGAAAGGCCCACGGGCATGTAATTTTTGGGTAGAAATGCCGATTTCAGCCCCTAAATCAAAGACCCCTCCGTCCGTAAATCGTGTAGACGCATTCCAGTATACCGCAGCTGCATCGACCGCTTGTAGAAAGAATTCCGCTTCTGTAGCATCCGAACTAACAATCGCTTCCGAATGGCGAGATGAATAGGTTTGAATATGACCCAAGGCTTCCGCTAAATCAGCCACCACCCTGACCGAACAGGCAAAATCTAAATATTCACGTCCGAAATCCGACTCCTGTGCTACATGTAACTTGGGGTAACCGACTTCTGTCAAGATAGAGTAGGATTCAGAATCAGCAAAAATGGCCACATTATGCGCTAAAAGAGGGCCTGCAAGCGCTTGCAAAAAGTCTTTCGCTTGGGAACGATGTAGCAAAATCGTATCTAAGGAATTACAAACCGATGGCCGACTAACTTTCGCGTTTACCACGATATCGACC
>CANHCG010000051.1 GCA_947459055.1 Cytophagaceae bacterium
GACAACCGTTCTAAAATAGATTCAGCAATCGCCCCACCTAAACTAGGCTCCGTTCCCGTGCCAAACTCATCCACCAAAATCAGTGTTTTGGGGTTCACATGGCCCAAGAAATAATTCATATTGCTCAAATGAGAACTATACGTACTCAATTCATTTTCGAGGTTTTGCTCATCGCCCATATCCAAGAAAATTTGATCGAACATGCCGATCGATGAACCTTCCCCGACCGGAATTAAACAGCCCGATTGAAATAAATATTGCAACAAACCTATCGTACTTAAAGTCACCGATTTACCCCCTGCATTCGGTCCAGAAACGACCATAATTCGTTTTTCTTCCGCCAATCGAATCGTTAATGGCTTAATTTTTTTGCCTATTTTCGTCAAGGATTGTTCCAAAATCGGATGACGCGCATCTTTCCAATCTAGATTTGGTTGATCAAGCATCTGAGGCAAAACGGCCTTGTTTTCATTTGCCCACATGGCTTTCGATCGGATAAAATCAATAAGTCCCAACCATTGAAACCAAGAACTGAGCATCGGAACCATGGGACGAAGCCGGTCAGATAAGCGACTCAAAATCTGAATAATCTCCCTTTTTTCTGCCGCCTCCAAGGATTTGATTTCATTATTCGCCACTAGCGCATCAGCCGGTTCCAAAAATACCGTTTTCCCCGTATCCGATTCATCCTGTACAAAACCCTTAATTTTTCGTTTATGTTCGGCCGCCAACGGAATCACCATTCGGCCATTCCGAAGGGTTAGCGAAAAATCCTTGGTCACCCAACCTTCCTTGTAAGCTTGATTCAATAAACTATCTAGCGTTTTTCGAAGATTTTGTTCCTCCGAAAAGCGTTTCCGCCGTAAATCCCCAAGGGCGGGTGAGGCACTTTCTTTAATCTGGCCATTGGCATCAAATATCCGGTCCAAATCCTGCAAAACAGGTATAATTTGACGAAAATCACCCCGATCCTCCGATTCCCCCTTTTCCTTAAATGCGTGTGTAATCTTGTGAATTTCAGGATACAAAACAGGGTCGATCGTGTGGAAAAAACGGACACATTGATATAAAATATCGAGGCCTCGTTGCCAATCGCGCCATTGATCTGCCGACAAATAATGCCCCTCTAGACTCAAGGGCCCAAACCATTCACGTAAATCGTAATAATCTTGTTGGGGCCATTCACCCCCATGATTCGCTAATAAGCTTTGCATTTCGGCGACTTGGTTGGCCCATTGTTGGACTAACCCAAATCGGTTCGAAAACTTCATTTTATCTGCATATTCAACCCCCATCCGGCTCAAACACAGGGATTTGATTTGCTCCTGAATCTGATGGAATCCTAATTTTTCCGCGATGTTAACTGGGTAATTCATCGGGTAAAATGGGCTTTAATTTTTTCCAATAAAACGAGATTTATCTTTTCATAACTCTCTGTTGTCCAGCCAGCTACATGCGGACTAAATGTCGTCGCAGGAAAAGTTTTGATTGCATTAAATAGATCTTTTTCCTCGGTAGACCAAGTGGCTAATTTTTCATTTGGCAAAACATCCAAAGCCAAGCCTTTGATTCTGCCGGATTGTAAACCGGCCAATAAAGGTGCCAATGGACTTATCGGCCCGCGGGAACTATTCAATAAAACAATTGGCTTGTGAAAATGCGCAATAAATGACTCATTTACCATTCCACGCGTTTCTTCGGTCAGTGGGATATGCAAACTAACTACATCGGCTTGTTGGAATATATCATCCAACGAGGCCTGAAATTCATCAGCCGGACGGTATTTATCATAGGCGAGTAACTTAACCTCGAAACCCTTAAGTCTTTGTGCCAGCGCCCGCCCCATATTTCCATAACCGATAATTCCGATGGTCTTTCCTTGAATTTCCCACCCCCGATTCGCTTCCCTTTGCCAGATTCCTTCACGTACTTCTGTATCTGCGGAGTTTAATTTGTGGGCAAGAACTAATAATTGGCCCATCACATGTTCTGCCACCGCATCTTTATTGCCTTCATTGGCCGAAAAAACGGCTATGTTGTTGGCCTCACAATAAGCTAAGTCAATTAAATCCAAACCTGCACCCGCCCGAGCGATAAATCGTAAGCTCGGTGCCTTCGCTAAAACTTCTGCCGTTAATTTCATTTTACTTCGAATGATCAACCCATGAAAGGAAGAAAGGGCATCCGGAATTTCGGAAGCTGGGATATCGAAGTGTTCAACGACCTCATAGCCAAGCGCACCCAAGCCCACCGCCATCGAGGCATGAACTTCGTCGACTAGAAGTACTTTCTCGTTACGCATTAGGCATTCATTCTATTTTTAACTAGATCAATGGCCAAGAAAAAGGCATGTAAAAATGAACTAGGATCTGCTTGATTTTTGCCCGCAATGTCATAGGCTGTTCCATGATCTGGAGAAGTTCGAATGATCGGTAAGCCTGCTGTAAAATTCACGCCGGTTTCAAAGGCGATGTATTTAAATGGAATCAACCCCTGGTCATGGTACATGCCCAGCACCCCATCAAATTCCTTGAATTGCGCTTTTCCAAAAAAACCATCGGCCGGATAAGGTCCGAAAACCAATTGGCCTTTGGCCCGATATTCATCCACCACGGGCTGGATGATGTCTAATTCTTCTTGTCCTAACAAGCCCCCATCTCCGGCATGGGGATTCAATCCTAATACGGCTAATTTGGGTTTGTCAATCTGAAAATCTTCCTTCAAACTCTGTAAAAATAAATCGATTTTCGAACGAATGAGTTCTTTGCTGAGTTTACTTGCTACTTCCAATAAAGGTACATGGCCCGTCGCCACACCCATCCGAATGTCTTCCGACACAAGCATCATCAAAGAATCCTTTGCCTCAAAGCGTTCGGTTAAATATTCCGTATGACCGGGGAATGAAAATTCTTCGGATTGAATATTATGCTTGTTGATGGGCGCTGTCACTAAGGCCGACAACAAGCCTTTGTCTAAATCCTGCGCACTGCGATCCAAGCAAGCAAATGCCGCTTTTCCCGCCTCTGGTGTTTCTTTTCCTGGTTCGACGATTGTGTTGGAATCATCCCAGCAAGAAACTAAGTAGCTTTGGTTGTACTCAGTGATTTGTTGGAGATCCGTCACTGTCTTCATCGACCAATCTTTAATATCCAAGTCCTTTTTGTAAAAATTCAATACTTTTTGCGAACCATACACCACGGGTGTACACCAGTTTAATATACGCGAATTACTTAAGGCTTTTAAAATGACTTCCGGACCGATGCCGTTGTAATCTCCTAAGGTAATCCCGATCAATGGTTTCTTCGCGCTCATGAATAATAGAAAGGTTTTTGGGTTCGCAAGTTACTAAATTTCAAGACAAGCAAGCGGAAATATTTTTGTAATGAACCCAAGTTAAATTGTAACTTTTCAAGTTTCCATAAATTAATCCAATTCAGGTTATCATTTTCCCAATATATTTATCATTTTTGTTATGATGCACTAAATATAGTATAATGCCAAAATCATACGTAAAGAAAATTTCGAGTCTTCTCATTGCCAATCGAGGAGAGATCGCCATCCGAATTATGCGGGCGGCTTCAGAATTAGGAATCCGTACCGTTGCCGTATACACCTTTGAGGATCGTTATTCCTTACATCGTTATAAAGCAGATGAAGCTTACCAGATAGGGAAGGATGCGGAACCCTTGAAGCCTTATTTGGATATTGAGGGATTGATTTCTTTATGTAAGTCCAAAAAAATTGATGCGATTCATCCGGGCTACGGGTTTTTGTCGGAGAATGTGCAGTTGGCCCGTCGGTGCCGAGAAGAAGGCATCGTATTCGTAGGTCCATCGCCAGAAGCCATGAACGCCCTGGGCGATAAAGTGGCTGCCAAAGTCGCTGCGCATAAGGCGAATGTGCCGATGATTCAAGATTCTAAAGGTGATTTAAGTGTATATGAATTGGCCCTATCCGAAGCACGTCGGATTACTTTTCCCGTGATGGTGAAGGCGGCTGCTGGTGGGGGAGGTCGAGGCATGCGGGTGGTGCGCAAGGAAGAAGATTTAGAAAAAGCGTATCAAGAGGCACGAAATGAGGCGAAAAATGCCTTTGGGGATGAAACCATCTTTATAGAAAAGTTTATTGATGAACCGAAGCACATTGAGGTGCAATTGCTTGGGGATCAGCATGGAAATCTTGTCCATCTTTACGAACGGGATTGTTCTGTACAACGCCGATTCCAAAAGGTGGTCGAAATCGCCCCTTCCTTTGGTTTAAAGGAAGAAACAAAGCAAAAATTATATGCCTACGCCCTTTCGATAGGAAAGGCGGTAAATTATTACA
This sequence comes from Cytophagaceae bacterium, assembly GCA_947459055.1. Lineage (GTDB taxonomy): Bacteria > Bacteroidota > Bacteroidia > Cytophagales > Spirosomataceae > Aquirufa. Next base: position 4,327 of record CANHCG010000051.1, read on the forward strand.
ATGCGGGAACGGTCGAGTTTCTAGTTGACCGGGACGAAAATATTTATTTCATCGAGGTGAATCCACGGATTCAGGTGGAACATACGATTACAGAAGAGGTTACCGGCATCGATATCGTGCGTACGCAGATTTTGATTGCTCAAAATTATAAATTATCAGATCCGGGAATATATATCTTAAGCCAGGCAGATATCCCTTTGAAGGGCTTTGCGATTCAATGTCGTATTACAACGGAGGATCCTGCCAATGGATTTAAGCCGGATTTTGGAACGATTATTGCTTATCGAAATGCGGCTGGATTTGGGATTCGGTTGGATGAAGGTTCTTCATATCCAGGAGTGAAGATTTCGCCCTATTTCGATTCGATGCTGGTGAAAGTAAGTGCCAAAGGTCGTACTTTGATAGGGGCTTCGGAGCGGCTAAATCGAGCATTAACAGAATTTCGTATTCGGGGGGTGAAAACGAATATCCCGTTCCTTCGGAATGTGATTACGCATCCGATTTTTCAAAATGGGCAATGCACAGTGCAATTCATTGATACGCACCCAGAACTTTTCAAGTTTGTTCAGACGCGTGATCGTTCGACCAAAGCGCTTCGCTATTTAGGCGAGGTGATTGTCAATGGAAATCCGGATGTGAAAGTTAAGCCTACTGTTGCTTTCCGGACGCCGATTATCCCATTTGTGGATCCGGCAAAGGAATATCCGAAAGGGAATAAGCAATTATTGACCGAATTAGGAGCCGAGAAATTTGCTCGTCATATTCGTGATTCGAAACAAATTTATTTCACGGATACGACGTTTAGAGATGGTCATCAGTCTTTATTGGCGACAAGGGTGCGGACACAAGATATGTTGGCCGTCGCCAGCGGATTCGCGAAATCCTTCCCAAATTTATTTTCCATGGAAGTTTGGGGAGGTGCAACCTATGATGTAGCGATGCGCTTTTTACAAGAATCCCCATGGAAGCGCTTGCAGGAATTTAGGGAGGCGATGCCGAATATGTTGTTGCAAATGTTATTCCGCGGTTCGAATGCCGTGGGATATTCAGCCTATCCGGATAATTTGATCGAGAAATTTGTGGAGAAATCCTCCGAAGCGGGGATTGACGTATTCCGAATTTTTGATTCATTGAATTGGATTGATGCCATGAAAGTGTCCATAAAGGCCGTTCGGGAACGTACGCCTGGGATTGCGGAGGCTTCGATTTGTTACACGGGCGATGTGTTTACGAATGAGAAGTATAACATGCAGTATTATGTGGATATGGCGCGTCAACTCGAAGATGTCGGTGCCCATATGCTCTGCATTAAAGATATGGCAGGACTTTTACGTCCCTTCCAAGCGGCTCAATTAGTGACTGAATTAAAGCAAGCGGTTTCTATTCCGATTCATTTACATACGCATGATACGGCTTCCGTGCAGTCGGCGACTTATTTAAAGGCGATTGATGCGGGGGTGGATATTGTGGATGGGGCTTTGGGGGCGATGTCGGGCTTGACGTCCCAACCGAACCTCAACAGTCTCGTTGCCATGATGCAAGGCCAACCCAATGCCAGTGAATTAGATTTAGATTTATTAAATGAATATTCGAATTATTGGGAAGCCGTTCGCATCATGTATGCGCCTTTTGAGTCTGAATTAAAGGCGGGTACGGCAGAGGTTTATAACAATGAAATTCCTGGTGGCCAATATACGAATTTACGTGGCCAGGCGATTGCTTTAGGGGTGGGTGATAAATTTGAATTGTTGAAAGATAATTATGCGGAGGCCAATAAGTTGTTCGGCGATATCGTAAAAGTAACCCCTTCTTCTAAAGTGGTGGGTGATATGGCGATTTTCATGACGGCGAATTCGTTGACCGCCGAAGATGTATATGCGAAAGGAAGTACGCTTTCATTCCCTGAATCGGTTAAGGATTTCTTCAAAGGAGGTTTAGGTCAGCCTTACCAAGGATTTCCGAAGCAATTGCAGGAAATCATTTTAAAAGGCGAGCATGCGATCGAAGGTAGACCGAATGACCATTTAGCACCGATTGATTTTGAAGCGGATTTCAAAGCATTTCAAGCGAAATTCCCGGACAATATGGATGGATTCTTCGATTATTTGTCCTATAAAATGTATCCGAAGGTCTATGAAGATTTCTACAAAAATGCGGCATTGTATGGGGAATTATCAGCACTTCCTACGCCAGCCTTCTTTTATGGTTTGAAGCAGGATGAGGAAATTATGATTACGATTGAGCCTGGCAAGACGATTATTGTGAAGTTTTTATACATGTCGGATCCGGATGAATCTGGTTTACGGAATGTGACCTTTGATTTGAATGGGCAGGCGCGTCGGATTAAAATTCTGGATAAGAATATTAAGGTAGAGCGGGCTCAACATGTGAAGGCGAAAGCCAAGGGTGACATTGGTGCACCATTGCAAGGACGTTTGAGTCGGATTTTAGTGAAACCGGGCGATGAGGTGAAGAAAAATGCGCCGCTATATGTCATTGAGGCGATGAAAATGGAATCGATTGTATCGGCACCATTTGAGGGGATAGTTGGGAATGTGGTCTTGAATGAAGGGACGGTTGTGGAGCAAGAAGATTTGGTATTGACTATAGAGGAAGCCAAATTGCCTGAACCCGATGTGGCGGAATATTTGTTTGTGTATGGCACCTTGCGTCGGGATTGTGGAAATGATTTACATCGCTTGATTGCGCGTAATTCTGACTATATCGGCATGGCGACTTACCAGGGAAAAATGTACCAGGTGGCTGATTATCCAGGGATTGTGGCTTCAGAATCGGTTTCGGATGTAGTGGTGGGTGAATTGTATTTGTTGTCAAATACCATTAAATTGTTGAACGTTTTAGATGAATACGAAGAATTTGATCCAACGAATGAGGCCAAAAGTCTGTTTGTGCGGGAAGAAGTGACGGTCGATATGAAAGGTGAATCATTTACAAGTTATGCCTATGTGTATAATAGACCGGTGGATGAAAAAACCTTTATTTCGTCGGGTGATTATTTGAAACGATAGATTGTTGGGACGTTAGATTTCCTTCCCAATAGAACCATTGACCTAGATTTATGAAAAACCTGTTTATTCTTGCCTGTTGGTCTTTATGCTTACCTGTCATGGCGCAAGAAAATGTAAAAAAGGCGCATGCGCATAATGATTATGAGCATGCGAAGCCATTTTATGAGGCGTATCAATTGGGTTTTGGGTCGATTGAGGCGGATGTGTATGCGGTGAAAGGGGAGTTGTTAGTCGGTCATGAAATCGGTGATTTGAAAGCAAATAGAACCTTAAAATCCTTGTACATCGATCCGATTGTATCGGTGTTAAAGGCCAAAAAACAAGGAAATTTTCATCAGTTTTTGATTGATTTTAAGACGAATGCGGATTCGACGCTGCCTTTGTTAATTCAAGCCTTAAGCCCCCATAAGGATTTATTTGTCAAATCAGGTTTACGAATTGTAATTTCGGGGAATCGTCCGGCGATAAAGGACTATGTAGCTTTTCCGAATTGGATTAGCTTTGATGGACGGTCGACAGAGACCTATCCGGCGGGATTAGGTGCGTATGTGGTATTGGAAAGTGAATCCATGTATAAATTTGGGATGTGGAGTGGGCAGGTACCGATGCCTTCTGCTATGAAGGATAAGTTGAAGGCCTATGTAGACCGCGTGCACGGATCAGGCAGAAAATTACGCTTATGGGCTACACCGAATACCTTGATGGCTTATCAGGCCTTATGGGATTTGGGAGTGGATTACATTGGTACAGATAATTTGAGTGAATTAGCTGATTTTTTGAAATTGGCAGCGAAATAAACAAAATAAAAACCTATGACAACGAGACGATCATTTATCCAACAATCCTCTTTATTGGCTCTCGCGGCCACTCTGCCATTTTCGGCTTCCAAACGCTATAAAATGGGTTATTCTGCCATTACTTGGAGCGGGAAAGACGAACAAGCGATTATCGATATTGCTGATTTGGGATTTAAAGGAATTCAGTTGCGGGCTAATGCCTATCCCGTATACAAGGATAATCCTGCGGTATTAAAGGAGAAAATTGATGCAGCTAAATTGAATTTAGTTATGTTTTCAAGTGGCAATGTGGAGATTGATCCCGCGAAAGAAGCTGCGACCATCGAGCAACACGTAAATCATGCGAAATTTGTGAAGGCTTTGGGGGGCACATCGATTCAATTGACAAATAGTCTTCGTAAAAAGGGTGAAGCACCGACTGAAGCCCAATTAATTCGTTTGGCGGAAGTTATGAATATGATTGGAAAAAGAACAAAAGAAATTGGAATTCAGACCACTTATCATAACCATATGAATCAA
>CANHCG010000052.1 GCA_947459055.1 Cytophagaceae bacterium
AATCGCTCCCGATAGCTCAATATCCGCTTTGCATATCCCGACCCAATCCCCTTCAAGCCCACCCAAGCCACAGAATCAGCCTGGTTTATATCCAAGGTCCAAAACGCTGCTTGGGTTTTGGACCGCGCGCCAGCAAAAGCCGACTTTCCCCAGGACCGCCGAGCAGTCGAAGCAGATCCCAAACCCTTTTCCCTCCCAACAGAAAAAAATGGCAAAAAATCCTTAGCTCGTATCTTTGACCTACGATCAACCGATGAACTTCCGTAAGCTAGGGAACTCTTTCCTCGAGGAGAATATCTTTCCGTATTCGTGCTATTTGTAACAAATCGCCTTTTTGAATACAGCGTCCATTTCCTAGACGTTGGAATCTTTGCCAATTCCCCCGACCAAAAAACCGGCCGAAAATCAAAAGCCTCCTCCTGCCCGTCGACATATTCACGCACCCATCCATAGCCGATAAACAAACTGATAATTAATAGCATTGAATACATCGCAAGCAATTCAGACCTGCTCAGCCCAAAAACAAAACGTAAATAATAGTGGATTTTAGCTCGCATAGGCTGTTTCATGGTTAGGCTACGAAAGCTGCGAAAAAATTCCCAACAAATAATTGCATTCCAAAATATTATCAGTAATTTTGCAGGCTATTTTAGGGTACAAGCCTTCGGGCCTATCCGAAATTTAAATTCCGAAACACAATTTCTTTATCGTAGGGAAAGCGCAAAGGGGGTTTAGATTTTTTCATCTACGAGGCATTCAGCTTTTAATTTTCGTCGAAAACGGCGAGAAATTGTGCCCTAGGGCCATTTTTCATTTTAATTTAAAACGTATAAAGCCTTGAGTAACATCACTGCCACAGGAAGACACAGCTTTGCGAAAACGCAGTCTGTGATCAATTATCCAGATTTTCTGGATATCCAAATCAAATCCTTCCAGGATTTTTTCCAGCTGGAAACAGCTGCTGAGAATCGGACCGATGAGGGTTTATTTAAAGTATTTGCCGAAAACTTCCCAATCGCGGATTCGCGGGAGAACTTCGTGCTTTCATTTGTTGACTATTCGGTGGATCCTCCGAAATATTCAGTAGATGAGTGTATCGACCGGGGATTAACGTATTCGGTGCCTTTAAAAGCCAAATTGCGTTTGATCTGTAATGACACGGACAATGAGGATTTCCAAACCATCGAACAAGAGGTTTTCTTAGGAAACATTCCTTACATGACGGAACGTGGATCTTTTGTGATCAACGGCGCTGAGCGTGTAATCGTTTCCCAATTACACCGTTCGCCAGGTGTGTTCTTTGCGCAATCAAAGCACACCAATGGAACCAAATTGTATTCAGCTCGTATTATTCCATTCAAGGGTTCTTGGATTGAATTTGCTACGGACGTAAATAACGTGATGTATGCTTACATCGACCGGAAGAAAAAGTTCCCTGTAACCGTATTGCTTCGTGCGATCGGATACGGAAACGACAAGGACATCTTGGATCTTTTCGGTTTAGCGGAAGAATTAAAGGTAGATAAGAAAACCTTGAAGTCTACGGTAGGTCGTCGCCTAGCTGCGCGTGTTTTGAAGACTTGGCAAGAAGATTTCGTAGATGAAGATACAGGTGAGGTTGTATCCATTGACCGTAACGAGATCTTGATCGAACGTGATACAGTAATTACTGAAAATGAGATTGAAACGATTTTGGAATCAGGATCTAGCACTATCATCTTACACAAAGACGATGTGAACGTTTCTGACTACAACATCATTTATAATACCTTGCAAAAAGATACGTCCAACTCTGAAAAAGAGGCGGTCGAAGTAATCTACAAGCAATTACGTAATACGGATGCTCCAGATGAGCAAACGGCTCGTGATATCATTCAGAACTTGTTCTTCTCGGACAAGCGTTATGATTTAGGGGAAGTTGGCCGTTACCGGATCAATAAAAAATTAGGCCACGACATTCCAATGGAAGTAAAGGTCTTGACGAAAGAAGATATCATCTCGATCGTGAAGTACTTAATCGGCTTAATTAATTCACGCGCGGTTGTCGATGATATTGACCACTTGTCAAATCGTCGCGTTCGTACCGTAGGTGAGCAATTATATGCACAGTTCGGTGTGGGTCTTGCTCGTATGGCTCGTACGATTAAAGAGCGTATGAACGTACGTGACAATGAAGACTTTAAGCCTGTTGATTTGATCAACGCGCGTACTTTGTCTTCGGTGATCAACTCGTTCTTTGGTACAAATCAGTTATCTCAATTCATGGATCAAACGAATCCATTGGCTGAGATTACGCACAAGCGCCGTATGTCGGCCCTAGGACCCGGTGGTCTTTCTCGTGAAAGAGCTGGTTTCGAGGTTCGTGACGTTCACTATACACACTACGGTCGTCTTTGTACGATTGAAACACCCGAGGGACCGAACATCGGTTTGATTTCATCTCTTTGTGTACATGCGAAAGTAAACTCGATGGGCTTTATTGAAACTCCTTACCGGATCATTGATGGCGGTAAAGTGGATACAACAAGTCACGTAGAATATTTGACAGCCGAAGAGGAAGATGGCAAAAACATCGTTCAGGCAAATGCGATGATTGACAAAGCGGGTAAATTCCTTTCGGATCGTGTTAAGGCACGTTTTGAAGGTGACTTCCCATTGGTGAATCCAGCGGATGCACAGTACATGGACGTAGCGCCTAATCAAATTGTTTCCGTTGCGGCTTCGATGATTCCGTTCTTGGAGCATGATGATGCGAACCGTGCCTTGATGGGATCGAACATGCAGCGCCAAGCGGTGCCATTGTTACGCCCAGAAGCACCGATCGTGGGTACAGGTTTAGAGCATCGCGTGGCGATTGACTCGCGTACCTTAGTCGTAGCAGAAGGAAGTGGAGTAGTTGAATACGTAGATGCGATGCGCATTGTTGTAAACTATGACCAAACTGAATCTGAGAAATTAATCAGCTTCAGCGGTTCTACGAAAGAATACAAATTAATCAAGTTCCGCAGAACAAATCAGGATACGACGATCAACTTGAAACCAATCGTTTTCAAAGGCGATAAGGTAAGTAAAGGACAAGCGCTTTGCGAAGGATATGCAACCCAAGCAGGTGAATTAGCCCTAGGACGTAACATGAAAGTGGCGTTCATGCCTTGGCAAGGGTACAACTTTGAGGATGCGATCGTAATCTCAGAGAAAGTAGTTCGCGACGATATTTTTACCTCGATTCACATCGAAGAATTCGAATTAGAAGTTCGTGATACAAAACGTGGAGAAGAAGAGTTAACCTCTGAAATTCCAAACGTATCTGAAGAAACGGTTCGCAACTTAGATGAGAATGGCGTGGTTCGCGTAGGTTCTGATGTAAAAGAAGGAGATATCTTGATTGGTAAGATTACGCCAAAAGGAGAATCTGATCCGACACCAGAAGAAAAATTATTACGCGCCATCTTTGGAGACAAAGCAGGTGATGTGAAGGATGCTTCGAAAAAAGCACCTCCATCCTTGAAAGGTGTGGTGATTGACACGAAATTATTCGCACGTCCTAAAAAGGATAAAGAAGAGCGTGAAAAATCGAAGGCGGAATTGAAGAAAGTGATGAAACAATACGGAAAAGATTTATTGGAAATCCGTAAAATCATGATCGAAAAGACTGTAGCATTATTAGCAGGAAAAACATCTGGCGGTATCAAACATAAGTTTGGTACGGTGATTGTCGAGAAAGGTGTTAAATTCTCAGCGAAGAACATCGAAGAATTGTTGTTCCCAGAGAAGAATTTATACCGCGATGAATCTACTTACGCGGTGCCAGAAGAGGCAAACTTATTGTCAGATTTGATCGTGGAAGAAGCGACAGCTGATGCAGAAGTGAACCGTAATTTCTTGCAATTAATTAAGAACTATCACATCCGCAGAAATGAAATCGCGGGACAATTTAAGCGTGAGCGTTTTGTCCTAGAAGTAGGTGATGAATTGCCTGCAGGAATTGTGAAATTAGCGAAAGTGTATATCGCCAAAAAACGTAAGTTGAAAGTAGGGGATAAGATGGCGGGTCGTCACGGTAACAAGGGGGTTGTTGCCCGGATTGTACGTGAGGAAGATATGCCATTCTTAGAGGACGGAACGCCAGTCGATATCGTATTGAATCCACTTGGGGTACCTTCTCGTATGAACTTAGGTCAGATTTACGAGACCGTATTAGGTTGGGCCGGACAAAAATTAGGTAAGCGTTATGCGACACCTATTTTCGATGGGGGAACTGAAGCGGAAGTAGCGGCAGAATTAACATTGGCAGGATTACCTGATTGGGGCCGGACGTATTTATACAATGGTTTGACGGGTGATAAATTTGACCAACCGGTTACTGTGGGTATTATCTACATGTTGAAACTGGGCCACTTAGTGGATGATAAGATGCACGCACGTTCGATTGGACCATATTCATTGATTACGCAACAACCATTGGGTGGTAAAGCTCAATTTGGAGGTCAGCGTTTCGGTGAGATGGAGGTTTGGGCATTAGAGGCCTTCGGAGCTGCCAATATCTTGCAAGAGATTTTGACCGTGAAGTCAGATGATGTTATTGGCCGTGCCAAAGCGTACGAAGCGATCGTAAAGGGCGAAAATATGCCAAAACCAAATATTCCAGAATCATTTAACGTATTGATTCACGAATTACGTGGTTTAGCATTAGAAATCACCCTTGAGTAATACACAAACAGGGCTTCGGCCCTTTTAAGAAAGAGTTCATTTTCCAATAAAATACAACGAAAATGTCATTTAAAAAGACGAGAAAACTGAATAGCGACTTCCAAAAAGTGACCATCTCATTGGCCTCACCGGAGTCGATCCTAGAAAGTTCAAACGGGGAAGTAACCCAACCGGAAACTATCAATTACCGAACTTACAAGCCTGAAATGGGCGGTTTGTTCTGTGAGCGTATTTTCGGACCTACCAAAGACTGGGAATGTCATTGTGGGAAATACAAACGTATCCGTTACAAAGGCATCATCTGCGACCGTTGCGGCGTAGAGGTGACCGAGAAAAAAGTACGTCGTGAGCGGATGGGACACATCGAATTGGTGGTTCCTGTGGCACACATCTGGTACTTCCGTAGCTTACCGAATAAAATCGGTTATATGCTCGGTTTGTCTACGAAAAAATTAGACCAAATCATTTATTACGAGCGGTATTGTGTCATTCAAGCAGGTATGTACGCGGAAGAAGGAAAAATCGGTAGTCAATACCTTGATTTCCTTACGGAAGATGAATACCTAGACATCTTGGATAAATTACCGCGCGAAAATCAGCATTTGCCGGATGAAGATCCACAGAAATTCATTGCGAAAATGGGTGCTGATGCGTTAAATATGTTGTTGACTCGCATCGACTTAGACATTTTGTCGGCCGATCTTCGTCACTCAGCGGATACGGAATCCTCTCAACAACGTAAGGCTGAAGCCTTGAAGCGTTTGAAAGTGGTGGAAGCATTCCGTGAGTCGGTTGGTCGTATTGACAACCGTCCTGAGTGGATGATCATCAAAATGGTTCCAGTTATTCCACCGGAATTGCGTCCATTGGTGCCTTTGGATGGGGGTCGCTTTGCGACATCAGATTTGAACGATTTGTATCGTCGGGTGATTATCCGTAACAACCGTTTGAAGCGTTTAATTGAGATCAAAGCGCCAGAAGTAATCTTGCGTAATGAGAAACGTATGTTGCAAGAGGCTGTTGACAGTTTATTCGACAACTCACGTAAAGTAAACGCGGTTCGTTCAGAAGGTAACCGTGCCTTGAAGTCGCTTTCGGATATGTTGAAAGGAAAGCAAGGTCGTTTCCGTCAAAACTTATTAGGTAAGCGTGTGGATTATTCGGGTCGTTCGGTAATCGTCGTAGGACCAGAGTTAAAAATGCACGAATGTGGTCTTCCAAAAGACATGGCGGCTGAATTATTTAAGCCGTTTGTGATCCGTAAGTTGATCGAGCGTGGCATCGTGAAAACGGTAAAGTCTGCGAAGAAAATTGTGGACCGCAAGGATCCAGTCGTTTGGGATATTTTGGAAAATGTAATGAAAGGCCATCCGGTACTTTTGAACCGTGCTCCTACGTTGCACCGATTGGGTATCCAGGCTTTCCAACCGAAATTAATCGAAGGAAAAGCGATTCAATTGCACCCATTGACATGTACAGCATTTAATGCTGACTTTGACGGTGACCAGATGGCGGTTCACGTTCCACTAGGACATGAAGCGATTTTGGAAGCCTCTTTGTTGATGTTGGCCTCACATAACATCTTGAACCCTGCGAATGGCGCGCCGATCACGGTACCTTCTCAGGACATGGTGTTAGGTTTATATTATGTAACCAAAGGACGTAAGTCGACGCCAGATCATAAAGTAGCTGGTGAAGGTTCTCGTTTCTACGGATTTGAGGAGGTTGTGATCGCCTTGAACGAGAAGAAATTATCGAAGCACGCGAACATCGTGGTGAAAGCGACGGTACGTAAAGAAGATGGTACATTGGTTCAAGAAATGGTGGAAACTGTTGCGGGTCGTGTATTGTTCAACTTATGTGTTCCTGAGGCGGTAGGTTATATCAATGAATTGTTGACCAAAAAGAAATTGCAACAAATCATTTCACAAGTACACAAAATTTGTGGAATGGCACGTACGGCGCAATTCTTGGATGATATTAAGGAATTAGGTTTCCAACAAGCCTTCCACGGTGGTTTATCGATGGGTATAGGTGATGTTCAAATTCCTGCTGAAAAAGCTTCATTAGTGAAGAAAGCACAGGATGATGTACAAGCGGTTTGGGATAACTACTTAATGGGTCTTATCACGGATAATGAGCGTTACAATGCGGTAATTGATATCTGGACAAAAGTGAACTCGAAAATTACCGAGACGCTTATGAAGCAGATGGAAGAAGATAACCAAGGATTTAATGCGATCTACATGATGATGCACTCGGGAGCCCGTGGTTCTCGTGAGCAAATCCGTCAGTTGGGTGGTATGCGTGGTTTGATGGCGAAACCTCAGAAGAACTTACAAGGTTCGGTAGGTGAGATCATTGAAAACCCGATTCTTTCTAACTTTAAGGAGGGTCTTGACGTATTAGAGTACTTTATCTCGACGCACGGTGCGCGTAAAGGTTTGGCGGATACGGCCTTGAAAACGGCGGATGCGGGTTATTTGACTCGTCGTTTACATGACGTAGCGCAAGATGTGATTGTGAATGAGGAGGATTGCGGTACCTTACGGGGTATTGAGGTGTTCCCATTGAAAGATAATGAGGAGATTATTGAGCCGTTGTCAGAGCGTATTTTGGGTCGTGTATCGATTCATGATGTGTATGATCCGATTACAGGTGAATTGATCGTAGCTTCAGGAGATGAAATCACGGAAATCGTGGCAAATCACATTGATGAAACGTCGATTGAGTCGGTGGAGATTCGTTCTGTATTGACTTGTGAGACAAGAAGCGGTGTTTGTGCGAAGTGTTATGGCCGTAACTTGGCTACAGCGCGTATGGTGAACTTAGGTGAGGCGGTAGGAGTAATTGCTTCTCAGTCGATCGGTGAGCCAGGAACGCAGTTGACCTTACGTACATTCCACGTAGGGGGTACCGCCCAAAACGTTTCCTTAGATGCGAGCGTGAAAGCGAAGTTTGATGGAGTTTTGAATTTTGAAGAGGTACGTTCAGTGAGTTCAACGGATGCCGATGGCAATCCAGTGGAAATCGTCATGGGACGTTCGGGTGAGATTCAAATCATCAATCCAGCGAATAAGCAAATTTTAATCTCATCTAACATTCCATATGGTTCATTCTTACGTGTGAAGGAAGGCCAAACGGTGAAAAAAGGAGATGAAATTTGTGCTTGGGATCCATACAATGCGGTGATCTTGTCTGAGGCAGAAGGTAAAATTGAATTCGAGGCAATCGAAGAGAATAATACCTACAAAGAGGAAGCAGATGATCAAACGGGTATGCGTGAAAAAGTGATCATTGAATCGAAGGATAAGACAAAAAATCCATCGGTATTGGTTGTGGCGAAAGGCAAAGAGAATTTGGTTTACAACGTTCCGGTAGGTGCTCGTTTAGCGATTAGCGAAGGCGATAAAATCAAAGCAGGTCAGATTATTGCTAAGATTCCTCGGGCTGCGGGTAAAACACGTGACATTACGGGAGGTCTTCCACGTGTGACGGAATTATTCGAAGCGCGTAATCCATCGAATCCAGCGGTTGTTTCGGAAATTGACGGAGTAATTTCATATGGTATCATCAAGCGTGGTAACCGTGAGATTATTGTAACGCCAAAAGAAGGAACCGAGCGTCGCTATTTGGTGCCTTTGACTCGCTTTATTTTGGTTCAAAACAATGACTTCGTACGTGCAGGAACCCCGCTTTCTGACGGAGCGATTACGCCTTCGGATATCTTGAAAATCAAGGGACCAACGGCCGTTCAGGAATACTTAGTAAATGAAATCCAGGACGTATATCGTTTGCAAGGGGTAAAAATCAACGATAAGCACATCGAATGTATTGTACGTCAAATGATGCAGAAGGTTGAGATTTTAGAACCAGGCGATACGCAATTCTTGCAAGGTCAAAACGTAGATCGTTTTACGTTCCGCGAGGAAAATGACTCGATCTTAGATAA
>CANHCG010000053.1 GCA_947459055.1 Cytophagaceae bacterium
ACACGGAGCCGGAGGCTTTCCGGGAGATTGCGCATAAATTGATGGAGAATAAGCGCAATCGGGAGAGTTTTGTTGAACATTTTATTCGGCCGATTAAAAAATCATTAGACGAGCGTGGCTTAACCTATACCATCAAAGGTCGACCCAAATCCATTTATTCGATCTATAACAAATTGAAAAAAGGCAATACGGCCTTTGATAAAATTTATGATTTGTTTGCGGTACGGGTGGTGTTGGATGTGCCTTTGGAACGGGAGAAATCCGATTGCTGGGAGGTATATAGCATCGTGACGGATCATTATCGGCCTAATCCTAGTCGATTAAAAGACTGGGTATCTACGCCTAAATCGAACGGATATGAATCCTTGCACACGACGGTCATGAGTTTGCCTTATGGTAGCGATAAGGAAGGTCGCTGGGTGGAGGTGCAAATTCGGACGAAGCGCATGGATGAGATTGCGGAGAAAGGGGTTGCGGCGCATTTTAAATACAAGGGTACAGATACACGAACGAATCAGGCCTTCGAATCCTGGTTATCGCAAGTTCGCGAGGCGCTGGAGTCGAATGACAAATCCCAATCGGCTGTCGAATTAGTTGATGACATCAAAAATTCCTTATACCATGAGGAGGTTTTTGTGTTTACGCCAAAGGGAAAATTAGTTGTATTACAATCGGGCTCCACGGCGTTGGATTTTGCTTTTGAGATTCACTCGGAGGTGGGTGCGAAGTGTATTGGTGCGAAGGTGGGGGGTAAATTGGTACCGCTGTCCCATAAATTGCAGAATGGGGATCAGATTGAAATTCTGACTTCGTCGAAACAAAAACCGTCGGAGGACTGGTTGCGAATTGTGTTTACGACCAAGGCCAAGGCGCGGATTAAGGATTTTATTAAAGAGGAGAATAAATCACATTTGATTAAGGGTCGGGATATGATTGAGGCCCGATTGAAGCATTTGGGATATCCGACTTTGACTTTAGAAATAACGAATCAGTTGCGGGCCTATTTCAATGCGAAGGATGCGAATGATTTGTTTTATCGATTTGGGAAGGTATATATTCCTATTGAGCAGTTGAAGCACTGGAAATCCGACAAGGAAATGCATGAGCGGAAGCAGGCGGAGAAGTCGATACAGGCACCGATTGTCGATAGCAAATCGTTCCGAAAGGAGATGCAGCAGTATCACAAAGACCGGAAGGAGTCGGATATTTTGTTGATTGGGGAAGATATGGATAAGGTGGATTATACCTTGGCGAAGTGTTGTAATCCGATTTCCGGGGATGAGGTTTTTGGTTTTGTGACGATCAATGAGGGGATTAAGATTCATCGAACGGGATGTCCGAACTCGCCGGAATTATTATCTCGACATGGGGATCGGGTGATTAAGGCGCAGTGGACGAGTCAGATTGCGATGTCGTTTATTGTGGAATTGGTGATTCGAGGAATAGATCGCGTGGGATTGGTGAATGATGTGACTCGGGTGATTTCGGATGAGTTGCAGGTAAATATTACGGCCTTGACGATTGGGGTGAAGGATGGCCTATTTGAGGGTAAGATTTCGTTGATGATTCAGGATACGGTTCATTTGGAATCCTTGGTGGCGGAGTTGGAGCAAGTGACAGGTGTGATCGAGGTCGCGAGGGAGGAAATTTAGTATTTTTCAGATTTTATAGCTTATTTTACGTCGTTTTTTTCGTTAGATGTCCGCAGCCATAGAGAAGTTTGATTCAGTAAAAAAGATTTTCACAGCTTATTTGGAAAATAAGGGCTTGCGGAAGACTCCCGAGCGTTTTGCGATCTTAGAGGAGATCTATTTGCGGGATGATCATTTTGATGTGGAGGAGTTATACATCTCGATGAAAAACAAGAAATATCAGGTGTCTCGTGCGACTGTTTATAATACCTTGGATGTGTTGGTGGAATGTGATTTGGTGGTAAAACATCAATTTGGGCGCAATCAGGCGCAGTTTGAGAAGTCCTATGGTCGTCGTCAACATGATCATTTAATCTGTACGGACTGTCACAAAGTGACCGAGTTTTGCGATCCGCGGGTGCAGACGATACAGAGTTTAGTGGGGGAGATGTTGCAATTTAATGTGATGCATCATTCCTTGATCTTTTATGGATCCTGTACGAAGAAAAATTGTGAGTCGCGGGATCAGTACCAGGCTCGAAATCAGGAATAATTTACGTTTTTAAAAATTTATTATGGCAGTTGATGTATTATTAGGCTTACAATGGGGTGACGAAGGCAAGGGAAAAATTGTGGACGTATTGGCCCCTCGCTACCAAGTGGTGGCGCGTTTTCAAGGGGGACCTAATGCGGGTCACACACTTGAATTTGATGGTTTTAAGCATGTGCTGCATCAAATTCCTTCGGGAATTTTTCGCCAAGAAGTTCAAAACATCATCGGTAACGGGGTGGTATTAGATCCGATTATTTTCAAAAAGGAGATTGAGGGATTGGCGCATTTCAATTTAGATTTGCGTAAGAATTTAGAGATTTCAAAAAAGGCATCGATTATTTTACCCACGCACCGTTTGTTAGATGCAGCCTATGAAAAGGCCAAAGGTGACGCAAAGATCGGTTCGACCTTGAAGGGAATTGGGCCGACGTATACGGATAAAATTTCGCGTCAAGGCTTACGTGTGGGAGATATGATATCGTCCTCATTTCCAGCCAAATATCAAGCGCTTGTAGATCGTCACAAGGCGATTTTGGATGTATACAAATTTGAATATGATTTAGCGGCGGCGGAAAAAGAGTTTTTTGCGGCGGTGGAGTTTATGAAGGAATTCCATTTAGTGGATTCGGAATATTCGGTGAATCATGCGATTAATGAGGGTAAAACGATTTTGGCGGAGGGAGCTCAGGGCTCTTTGTTGGACGTCGATTTCGGTTCCTATCCATTTGTGACTTCGTCCAATACGATTACTGCGGGAGCCTGCACAGGTTTAGGTGTGGCGCCAAAGAACATTGGCGAAGTGTATGGAATTTTTAAGGCCTACGCGACGCGGGTGGGTTCAGGTCCATTTCCGACGGAATTGGAAGATGAGGTAGGTGAGCGGATGCGTCAGGAGGGACGAGAGTTTGGTTCGACGACTGGTCGGCCACGTCGCTGCGGGTGGATTGATTTGCCGGCATTGAAATATGCGATGATGATTAATGGCGTGACGCAATTGATCATGATGAAGGCGGATGTCTTGAATATTTTTGAAGAAATTTTAGTTTGTACGGCCTATGAGATGCCCGACGGTTCGGTGACGGATCAAATTCCATTTGAGATTACAGACATTAAAGTGAAGCCGATTTATGAAACCTTGAAGGGTTGGCATTGTTCATTAGAGGGCATGCGTCATTTTGAAGAATTGCCGGCGGAATTGTCGACCTATATTCAATTTTTGGAGAAGCATTTAAATTTGCCGATTAACTTTATTTCAACGGGTCCAGATCGGGAGGCATGTGTACTTCGTGGCTTGCTGGCCAATTAATTATGCCTCAGGAATCCATTCATTTAGCGGACTTATATAAGCACGATGAGATATATTGGGTCCCAGCGGATCGAATGTCGTCGGATTCTTCTGGTCTAGTGGCCCAGGAGACAAAGGTCGCGGAATCTTTAACTTCATCGGACACGGGTAGCGATCAAGTTTCGGAGGCCAAGTTGGAGGCAAAAGAGCATCAATCAGTTCAGGTTGAATCTACATCTAGTGTGCTCATACCGACTGATTCTTCACCTAGGGGCTCAGCTCCAAAGATGACAAATTCAGGCGTATCGGTACAACAGGATACTTCGTCGCACGTATTAAAACCGGCGGATTCGTTTGAATATGAGCCAACCTTAGATGCGGAGGCTTCACCAAAACCATTGATTCCTGGTACAACTTGGTTGGTCGTCGGTGATTTATCCGGCGCGGAACGTGGACGTTTGCAATTGATTTTTTCAGCTCCGCCCATGTTGTTATCCGAGCAGGATTGGGCTATTTATACGCCAAATGCCAACGAACCCGCTTTATCAGTATTTATCGAGCAAGCACAAAATAAAAAGTTTGTATTTTTAGGTCAGCAGCCGGCGGTATGGCAATCGGATTTCCAGGTGACGGAAATTGTCCAACAAGCTGATAAATTAATCTATTTTTTCCCGCGTTTATTGTCTACGTTGACCGATGCCGAAAAGTCCTTAAAACTGGTTTTTTGGAACGCAATAAAGGATATGAAATAGCGTTTTTTCTCCGCTACCTTTGGCAAAGCTTTAAGCTTTGCCAAAGTTAAGCTAGAAAAGAAAGTGAGGCTAACGGGCTCACGTCTTGCCCACAAAACTCTCCGGCTTCCGCCTTAAAATGTGCCGCCATGGCAATCATCCCCGCGTTGTCTGTGCAATAGGAAAAGGCGGGAATATAAACTTCCCAACCTTGTTTGGCGCCCATTTCCTGAATCCTCGTCCGTAAACCCGAATTCGCCGAAACACCTCCGGCAATCGCAATTTGTTTGCAGCCGGTTTGAACCATAGCCTTTTTAACTTTTCGCAATAAAATTTCGATCAGCGTTTTTTGGACCGATGCACAAATGTCTGCCTTGTTTTCCTCAATAAATTTGGGATTCATCGCCACCTGCTTTTGTAAAAAATACAAAATGGAGGTCTTTATTCCCGAAAATGAAAAATTCAATCCGGGCATTTCCCCCATCGGAAAAGGAAAGCGGTCAGGGTTACCTTCTTTTGCTAGTTTATCGATTAGCGGTCCCCCCGGATAGGGCAATCCGATCAATTTTGCCGTTTTGTCAAAGGCCTCACCCACCGCATCATCCATAGTTTCGCCAATAATCTCCATGTCTAAGGCACTTTTGACCCAAACTAATTGCGTATGCCCCCCACTCACGGTCAAACATAAAAAAGGAAATGCGGGACGAGGCTCCTCGATAAAATGGGCCAATACATGCGCCTGCATATGATTTACATCGATCAAGGGAATGTCTAAACTAAGTGCGAGCGCTTTGGCAAAGGAAGTTCCAATCATCAGCGCACCTAACAATCCAGGGCCCCGCGTAAACGCAATGGCATTCAAGTCATTTTTGTTTATATTTGCTTTTTGCAGCGCTTCTTGCACCACAGGAATGATGGATTTTTGATGAGCCCTGCTAGCTAATTCCGGAACGACACCGCCCCACTCGGTATGAATGAGTTGGGTCGAAATGATGTTCGAACGAAGTTCTCCGTGGACCATCACAGCCGCAGAGGTTTCGTCACAGGAAGATTCAATAGCCAGTAGGATCATGTCAAAAATTATTCGCAAAAATAAGGCAAATTAAACCGATTTCGGTTTTTTTCTTAAAAAGAAAAAATGGTAAAATACCTAAAAATCTTCGCCAAATCGATCCTTTATGGATTAGTGGGGATATTTTTGCTGATTTTTACCTTCATCTTACTCCTCCGAGCCCCAAGTAATCAGACGCTTCTTGCCCAGTATTTTTCACCCAAAATCGAAAAGGCCATCGGCTACCCGCTGACCGTTAAAGGGATCCAATTAAAGTTTTTCGATGAAGTCAGCCTTTGGGGCCTCCGCGTCAAAGACCCATGGGGCAAAGACATGATTTACATCGAACGGCTGGATATCAATTTCAACCTCAGTGATTTATTCCTACAAGGCGCCAAGCCCACCATGGAATATGCTCGCTTGCTTCGACCGCGCGTGCATTTAATCCTTGAAAAGAAATCTGGCAAGATCAATATGAACGAGTTTATCGACCGCCTCATCGTCTGGTTAAGCTCCGAAACACCCACTAAACCTACCGAATCAGCCATCTTTAAAATTCAAAGTGCGGAGGTCGTTGATGGTATTTTTTTACTAGACGACGAGCAAGAAAAAAACCTATCTTCCGCTACTCATTTCGATATTTCACACTTTTCGTTTGTCAAAATTAACGCGAAAGTCAACGATTTTTTTGTCAAAGGCGACACCATCGGCTTGCAAACCATTGGCCTTCAAACCATCGATCCGGCCAGCGGTTTTCGAGTGAAAAAATTGGACACGCATTTCATGATTTGCGAGAAACAAATGCGTTTTGACCAATTGGATCTTCGGTTTAATGACTCCTTTTTAAAGGACCAAGTCGTCATGAATTATCGGAATTTAGACGATTTGACTCAATGGATCCCCCGAGTTCGCATGGTTGCGAATCTGAAAAAAAGCCAAGTAAAAGGCGAAGATGTCAGCCGATTCATCGAAGCCATGACGCCCTACAAGGGTACCTATCGCCTTAATGGGTTGTTAGATGGAACGGTGGCCAATTTGGGGCTAAAAAATTTCGAATTGGGATTTGGGCAAAATTCGGTACTGCGCGGAAATTTTAATTTCAAAGGCCTACCCAATATTGACAAAACGCAAATGGATTTTGATATGAAAAAATCCTTGTTTTTGCCAAAAGACTTAGCCATTTTTATCAGTTCTTCCGCCGCTAGCAAAATGCAAATTTTGGGACCAGTTGCCTTTGAAGGAAATTTTCAAGGGACAAATCAGCGCTTCAAGACCTTTGGTAAATTGAATACAGGACTTGGCTATTTGGAAGGGAATGTCCAGATGGATCTGAAGGATTCGATGGCGCTTTCGGGCTATGAGGGTGGGGTAAAATTGCGGAAATTCCAATTGGGAAAACTCCTTGACCTGCAAGCTTATTTGGGAAATATCGATTTGGAAGGAAAAATTAAAGGCCGCGGATTTTCAAAAAAATCGGCACATGTCGACTTCGACGGTAAAGTCTCCGAAATCCATTTCAATCAATACGCCTATAAACGCGTCAGTTTTAAAGGTAATTTTCAAAGACAACTTTTCAAAGGGGCTGTTTCCGTACGGGATTCCAACTTAATCGCGTCCATGGAAGGCGAAATTAATTTACAAAGCGCTAAAGCCAGTTACCTCCTAAACGGCAACATCGAACATGCGCATCTAGGGAAAATACGCCTCATGAAAGAGGATATTCAGCTGAGTAGTGGTTTTGAGTTAGATCTTCGATTTAACACCTTGGATGATTTATTAGGTCGCGCAAGTTTAACGGATTTGAATATTCAAAAACCAGGGATGCAAGATCTGCCGATCGGTTTACTTTCATTTTCCGCCAATAAAAATTTTAACGGGGACCGACATTATCAGCTCAATTCGGATTTGATTTCCGTCGATATCAAAGGCAATTTTATTCCAAGTAGTTTACAAAAAGACTTAGCTCAAGTCTGGGATGAATATGCTTTGTATTTCTTAAAAACTTCGACCGAGCGCCAGCAATATTATTCGGCACGTACCTATGACACCGAGCGGAAATACCAAGCGGATTTTACTATTATTTGTCATCAAGCTGCCCCGATTTTAAGTCGGTTTTACCCTTCCTTGGGCATCGGAAAAAATACCGTTTTCTCCGGTAATATCACCAAAGGGCGGACCTTAGCTTTGAGTTTGGAGTCCTATCCAGACACCTTAGTTTTCGGAGGCTATCGCTTTTATCAATCCGTTTTCTCTTTGCAGAGTTCAAAGTTTTTGGGCGGTCCAGAGGTGTCGTCAAGTTTGGTTTTTCAGTCGAGGCGCCAACAATTAAACTTCCTCAGCCCCACCGAAAACTTTAAATTAAACGCTCTTTGGGACCAAGATAAAATCAATTTTGGCTTAGACTTTAAACAACAAGGTGAAGATAATTTAGCCCATTTTGGTGGTAATTGGAAATTCGAAAAAGATGGACTTTCGCTCCGATTTAAGGATTCCTATATGAAGATTTTGGGGCAGGATTGGGCAATCGACCCGGAGAATAAAATCACCATCAAAGGGCCCGAATGGAAGGCGGAACAAGTATTGATTTCCAATAAAAAACAATCCATTTCGCTGCAAGGAAGCCTGTCCATGGACTCGACAGAAACTTTGAAATTGCGTGCGAATAAGTTCCAACTGGCCACCCTTGGGCCGCTTTTTGCGATTAAGGCCGTAGGGGAATTAAATGCCGAAGTCAGTATTCAGAATTGGTACCAAAATACCCGATTAGATTCTTGGTTGATCATCGATTCCTTGCGATTAAATAAATTTTACATGGGGAATTTCCAAGGAGTGGGGACCTATTTAGCCGAATCCCAATTGATGGATTTGAACTACCATTTAAACCGCTTCGGTGAATCTGTACTCACCGTGAGCGGCGCCTATAAACCCTATGCGGAAACGAATAAACTGAATATCAAGGCGGAATTGAATAGGACCAATCTTGGTATTTTGGAGCCCTTCACGGAGGGAGTCTTTTCAGGTTTATCGGGGGATGCCTCTGGCGAGTTACGCATTGGGGGCTCGGTGGATGATCCGAATCTACAAGGTCGGATCGTTGTACAAAAAGGGAAAGTCAATTTCAATTATTTAAATACGGCTATCAATGTTTCCGATACGGTGGTTTTCCAGGGTAGACAAATCATTGGCAAAAATTGGACCCTAAAAGACAATGACGGCAATGCAGCGAAATTAAATGCCAAAGTGAATTTTCCGAAAGATAAGCCATTTGAGATTTCCTTATCTGCCGATTTGACTCGCTACAAAATTCTGAATACACAACGGAATCCA
>CANHCG010000054.1 GCA_947459055.1 Cytophagaceae bacterium
AAATGCATCGGACGGAAACCCGGAGGCGTTGTCAAAATCACCACATCCGCCAATTCCATCGCTTTTTTATAGCCATCAAATCCTACGAATTTACGATCCTCTGGGACGTCTACTTTTTGACTCACCGGAATAGCCTTCGCCGAAGCATCCTTCGCCCTTGACTTCATCAAATTCCCATAACAATCATCCAAACGATCCCGGAAAACATCCGCCATCGCAACTAATTTGATATTCTCCTTCGTACTCAAGGCCTGGGTAATCGCTCCCGTTCCTCGACCCCCGCAGCCAATCAAAGCT
Source organism: Cytophagaceae bacterium (assembly GCA_947459055.1). Classification (GTDB taxonomy): domain Bacteria; phylum Bacteroidota; class Bacteroidia; order Cytophagales; family Spirosomataceae; genus Aquirufa. The sequence goes on from CANHCG010000054.1 coordinate 298, forward strand.
ACTTTAAGGGTATCATTCACTAAACTTTGACCCGAAAATGCATTCGCTGCCCACGGTGCCAAAATCAATCCACTCGCCGTTAAGCCTGTTTGCTTAACAAAATCTCGTCTTGTGTTTTTCATTCGTTATAGAGGTTTAAATTATAAATATCGTTCAAAAAAAATCTTAATTTCCTGGGCACTTGGCTGCTTCGCCGGCCGCATAATCCGAAATCCAACAAAGGGCGCATCGGCATTCCACCAAACGCTTTTGGGAATCTGTGGATCCCGACGGTTCCAAACTGGATCAGCCGCCATACGCGCCGAAGCCCGAACCCGAACCGCTTCATCTTGAAAATTTCCGCCACGGACGATCGCATCGGCATATTTATCTATAAAAACGGGGGAATCTTTTTGGGCATAACCCTTAGCATCATACTGATCGAGAACCCATTCAGATACATTACCTAACATATCATATAAACCCCAAGCATTCGCCTTTTTCATCCCCACTTGGTGATATTTCTCCTGCGAATTTCCTTGAAACCAAGCATATTCACCTAATTTTTCAACCGGAATTTCTGTTCCCGCCTTGCAGGCATATTCCCATTCTATTTCAGTAGGCAAGCGATAAAAAACACCTGTTTTGGCATATAGCCATTTGCAATACATAAGTGCGGCATATTGCTGCATCGAATTCGCCGGAAATCCACCCACTTTTCCCATACCTAAGGTAAAATCAATGTAAGGAGGACTCGGCCGAGTTACCGCATCTGGACCGTCTTTCGGGGGTTTCGGCTCGGGATCCCGAGATTCTTCAAAAAATAATTGATATTCATCGTAGGTCACTTCCGTTTTTCCCATCCAAAAAGCCTCCACTTGTACTTTTTTTTGAGGACCCTCATCAGCCTGATGACCTGCCTGGTTTTCCGAGGAACCTAGCATAAAATTTCCAGCCGGAATAGCGACTAAATCAAATGAAACGGTCGTATTGGGGATCTTTTCTTGGTAAGATTTTAAACCCTGCGCATGCAAGGTTCCGGAAAACAAAAAGGCTATAAAGACGAGACGCCTCATGATTAATAAAAGTGATAATTAAATAGGATTTTAGGCTCTCCCAATTGGTTTTCAAAAACCAATAAGCGAACATCCGGTAATTTTACTAATAATTTTTCAATTTCTTGCATATCCATCACGGTTGCTGCGGTCGCAAGCCAGTCCGCCAGCGTCCCATCTTCCGCAATGGCCGTCGCCGAACGTGCATGTTCCAGCGCCATCCCCGTCCGCGGATCGATCACATGTGAAAATATTTTACCAGCGAGAACCACAGATTGATACGTTTTTCCACTGGTAGCCACCGATCGATTTTTCAAAGATAAAACCTCCGACATGAGCTGTTTGGATACAGGAAGCTCCAAGGCCACCTGCCAAGCTAATCCGGAGGGATTTTGACTGGTCATCGATAATTTACCCCCCGCATCCACTAACACGTGAGCCCAACCCGAAGCCACTAAGTCATCCAAAACCCGTTGGGCCACAAATCCCTTCCCCAATGAACCCAAGTCCATCTGACAAGCTGAATCCAACAAACGTATCGCCGAGGAATCCTTGGAAAATTCCAAACAAGGAGCTTGAATATAAGTGGCAATTTGATGCAATCGATTCACATCAGGCATTTCACCCTGCCTCCTCGCCTGTCGCCACATCCCCACTGCCTTCCCCACAAAAATATTCAAAGCCCCTCCCGACTTTTCCTGAGCATCCAAACCTGCCCGAATAATAGCACGCAAAGGCTCATGAATCGGATAAAATTCGCCAGAACCTGCCCGAAGGTTTACTTGACTTAATTCTGAAGTCGATTGATAATCACTTAATTGCCCCTCTAATTCGGCGGCCAACTTAAAACCGCGCTTCACTCCCCTCGAAATACCCGCAGAATCCTGACATGAAATCGTAATTCGAAACGGTGATCCCATTCGCTGCGTTTCAAAAGTGAATTTCTGCCACTGAGCCTGCGAGGAACTATAAATCAAGCAGATAAACGAAAGAGATAAGACTATTTTTTTCAACATAATGCACATATTACGAAAAAAATCTGTAATTTTGTCCGGCAAATAAGGGTATCATCAACGCCCCATTCAATTTATTTGCTATGCTCGATTCCAACAAATTTCTTTTTGAAGCTTTAACCTACGATGACGTCTTGTTATTGCCCGCTTATTCAGAGGTTTTACCTCGTGAAGTTAGCACCCAAACGCAATTAACCCGAAACATCACCCTGAACATTCCCATCGTTTCAGCGGCTATGGACACAGTAACAGAAGCTGCTTTGGCGATTGCGTTAGCCCAAGAAGGGGGAATCGGAATCATTCATAAGAATATGAGCATTGACCAACAGGCCGCTCAAGTACGAAAAGTTAAACGTTCTGAATCCGGGATGATTATCGATCCGGTCACCTTGAAGGACAATCAGACCCTAGGAGATGCCCAACGTATCATGAAAGAGTTCAAAATCGGCGGTATCCCCGTGATCGATGACCATGGTAAATTAGTGGGTATCCTAACCAACCGCGATTTGCGTTTCCAAAAACAAACCGCGCGCCCAGTGTCCGAAATCATGACAAAAGAAAATTTGATTACGGCCAAAGAAGGGATTACCATGGAAGATGCCGAAAGCATTTTGCAAGAATATAAAATCGAGAAATTACCGATCGTTGACAAAAACGGCAAACTAATCGGACTCATTACCTATAAAGATATTTTAAAACGCAAAAGCCACCCATTGGCATCCAAAGATTCCTTGGGTCGTTTGCGCGTAGGTGCTGCGGTGGGCGTTACTCCAGATCTATTGGATCGTGTGCAGGCTTTGGTGCAAGTGGGTGTGGATGTGATTAGCATCGATACCGCCCATGGACATTCCAAAGGGGTAATCGACGCCTTGAAATCAGTTAAAAAAGCATTTCCAAACTTAGATGTCATCGTGGGAAATATCGCCACTGGAGACGCCGCCAAAGCCTTAGCGGAAGCAGGCGCCGATGCAGTCAAAGTGGGTGTAGGACCAGGTAGTATTTGTACAACACGGATTATTGCTGGGGTGGGAATGCCTCAATTGACAGCGGTTTATGAAGCAGCGAAGGCTTTAAAGCCTTATGGGATTCCTTTGATCGCGGATGGCGGTATTCGCTATTCGGGTGATGTGGCGAAGGCTATTGCGGGCGGTGCCAGCACGGTGATGATTGGGTCTTTATTAGCTGGAACCGATGAGGCGCCAGGTGAAATGATTATTTTAGAAGGCCGGAAATTCAAATCCTATCGTGGGATGGGTTCCTTAGAAGCCATGGAAGATGGTTCCAAAGACCGTTATTTCCAAGATGCGGAAGATGATATCAAAAAATTAGTTCCAGAAGGAATCGTGGGCCGCGTGCCGTTCAAAGGTTCCGTGACGGAAATTTTATACCAAATGGTAGGCGGATTAAAAGCCGGAATGGGCTATTGCGGCGCATCTTCTATAGAGGTTATGCAAGAGGCAAAATTCGTAAAAATTACATCTGCTGGGGTGAAAGAAAGTCATCCACATGATGTGAGTATTTCGAAAGAAGCACCGAATTATTCGGCAAAATAAATAAAAAAAGCCCTGATCTCTCAGGGCTTTTTTTATTTATAATTTTGTACCGTGTCCACAAAGCAAGCGACCTTGTCGGGATGAATATCCGGATATACGCCGTGACCCAGATTTGCAATGTAGCGCTGGGTACCGAATTGCTGAATCATTTTCTTGGTTTCCGATTCAACCGTTTTGAAATCGCCGTACAAGGCACATGGATCTAAATTTCCCTGAAGGGTTTTTGTCGAACCTACCAAAGCCCGCGATTCCGCGATATCCATGTTCCAATCCAGACCGATGGTCGCACAATTTAATGCAGCCATTTCCTTCCGGGCAAAAAACGCACCTTTCGCAAATAAGGTAACCGGAACCTCCGTCACCGCATCACAGATTTGCTTCAAATAAGGCGTCGAAAATTCCGAATACTGCGCCGGCGAAAGAATTCCCGCCCAGGAATCAAACACCTGAATTAAATTCGCACCTGCCGCCACCTGCGCATTTAAATAGGAAATAGTGGAATTCGTAATTTTTTGCAATAAAGCATGAGCCAATTCAGGCTCCGCATACATCATTTTCTTTGCCTGCGAAAAGGTTTTAGATCCCTTTCCCTCCACCATATAACAAAAAATGGTAAACGGAGCGCCCGCAAAACCGATCAAAGGAACTTTACCCGCCAATTCTTTTTTAACAATCTTAATCGCATCCAACACATATTTCAAATCCTGCTCCGGCTCCGCATCACGAATCTGTGCCAGATCCGCCTGCGAACGAATCACATTGGGGAAAACGGGCCCTTTTTGTTCCTCCATCACATAGGGCAAACCCATGGCTTCCGGAACCACTAAAATATCGGAAAAAATAATAGCCGCATCGACGCCAAAACGCGTCACCGGCTGAATGGTCACTTCGGCCGCCATCTCAGGATGCGTGGCTAAACCGATAAAGGAACCGGCTTTGGCACGAACTTCCCGGTATTCTGGTAAAATCCGGCCTGCTTGGCGCATCACCCACACAGGAATTCGCTCTACCTCTTGGCCCATTGCCGCCCGCAATAATAAGTCGTTTTGTAATTTTTCCATGCTCCTAAATCGAATGACAAATATAAGGAAAAAATCGTCGCGCTCGGGATCAAACGCCGAGCAACCCGCCATCACCGTCATTTTTTCCTTACCTTTGTAACTAAAATTACCCTTATGGCAATCCCCATTACGGCTAGCTTCATCACAAGCAATACCGATTTCACGAAATGCCCACCCGCTCGCATGCCTGAATTTGCGTTCATCGGCCGATCAAACGTAGGCAAATCATCCTTGATTAATTCCATTACTTTCCACAAAGGTTTGGCAAAGACATCGCAAACACCGGGAAAAACGCAGTTGATCAACCATTTCATTATCAACGAAAAATGGTACCTCGTCGATCTACCCGGTTACGGCTACGCCAAAGTCTCCAAAGAAAAGCGCCGTGAATTCGAAAAAATGATTTTCGATTATTTATTGCATCGCGAGAATTTAACCTGCTTATTTGTTCTCATCGACATCCGTCTGAAACCACAAGCCGTGGACATCGAATTCATGAATCGCATGGTGCAAGAACAGGTGCCCTTCCATATCGCATTCACGAAAGCGGATAAACTATCGCAAAAACAGGTACACGATAGCGTTGAATTATATAAAAATTTCTTGCTAGAAAACTGGGAAGGTCTTCCTGAAATCTTCATTACCTCGGCTGAAAAGCATGTGGGTCGGGAAGACATTTTAAAGAACATCGAAGAATTAATTAAAACATCGCCGTACAAAATAGGTAAATAGTACTATTTTTGCAGGCAAATTAAGCATAAACGCATGGAAATATTGAATGAGATTGCCCACATTTCTGGGAAAAGTGGATTGTTTAAAGTGTTAAAACCAACCCGGACTGGCGTAATTGTAGAGACCCTAGATGCCTTAAAACAAAAATCGGTAGTAAGTGGCCAAACACGTATTTCTGTGTTGAAAGATATTTCCTTGTATTTGGATGATCACCAAGATAGCACCTTACCTTTGGCCGATTTATTCTTGAAAATCCACGAGAAGTTCAAAGGCGTTTTACCCATTGAACCCAAGAAATCCTCGGATATCGAATTATACAGCACCTTAGAAAGTGTAGTTCCCAACTACGATGCCGATCGCGTTTTTGCGTCTGACATTAAGAAAATATTGAACTGGTATTTATTACTTTGCTCCTTCAGCCCAGAAGCATTCCCAGCGGAAGCACCTCAAAAAGTAGAAGCCAAAGAAAAAGCCGAACCGAAAGAGAAAAAGGCCGCAGAAAAAAAACCAGCAGCAAAGAAGGCTACCAAATAAAATAGAACTATTGATAAAATAGAACTATTGATAAAATAGAACTATTGATATCAAAAAAAAGTCCCGATTTTCATCGGGACTTTTTTTTATTAACGTAATGAGTTAATCCATTTTGCGATTTTTACTGCATCGTCTTTAGGTACATTGGTCATCGGCGCCATTGGAGGATAACCTGGCCAGTTCGAAGGCTGAGGTTTCGCAATCAATGCCACGATTTTTTCCACCGAATATTTCTTCTTAGCTACATCTTGGTACGCAGGACCTACCAAACGTGCATCCACTTTGTGACAAGCAAAACACGTATATTTTTGCATCAATGGCTTAATTTCAGCCGGAAAATCTTCCGCTTTCGCTTGAAAGCCCATCACCATCAGCCCAAAAACAGCTGTTAAGATTACTTTAGTACTATTTTTCATATTTAAATATTTAATGTATTTCACAAAATAAGGCATTTTAAGATTAATCACGAAATTAATTTGCCTGAAATGCATCCACTGCATTCCGAACACTGCCATGTTTTTCTAATAATTCAGCGGCCATTTCGTCCGAAACACCTGTTGCTTCGCGCACCATGCGGATCGCCCGGAGGACCAATTTATGGTTACTGAGCTGCATATCGACCATTTTATTGCCTCGCACGCGGCCCAATTGGATCATCACCGTCGTCGAAATCATATTTAAAACCAACTTCTGCGCCGTACCAGATTTCATCCGGGTACTACCGGTCACATATTCAGGCCCTACCACCACTTCAATCGGATATTTCGCCTCCTTTGCCACCAAACTTCCCGCATTACAAACAATACATCCCGTTAAAATCCCTTGGGCATTTGCGGCTCGCAATCCACCAATCACATAAGGCGTCCGGCCCGAAGCCGCAATCCCTATCACGGTATCTAAGGAGTCGATTTGATAGGCTTCCATATCCTTCCAAGCCTGTTGCTCATCATCCTCTGCATTTTCTACGGCCTTCCGTATCGCTGAGTCACCCCCGGCAATGAGACCAATGACCCAATCGTGTGGCACGCCATAGGTCGGCGGGCATTCCGAAGCATCCACCACACCCAAACGACCCGAAGTCCCCGCACCGATATAAAATAAACGACCTCCCTGTTTCATTCGCACAACAATCTCATGCACGAGCGATTCAATCGCAGGAATGACTTTTTCTACGGCGAAAGGAACGGTTTTGTCTTCGGCATTAATTTGGCGCAACAGCGTGTCAACCGTTTGTTTATCCAAATCCTCATACGAAGAACTAGATTCAGTGGCGAGTAAGGTTAAATTTTCAGCCATTAGGATTCTTGGGATAAGCGATGAAAATTGGCAAAAAAATGCGGAATCGTCTCGATGCCTTTATAGAAATTAAATAAGCCATAATGCTCATTGGGTGAGTGAATCGCATCTGAATCCAATCCAAATCCCATCAAAATCGACTTAATGCCTAATTCTTTTTCAAAAAGCGCCACGATTGGGATACTTCCACCACCTCGCGTAGGCACCGGTTCTTTTCCAAAAGTCTCGGCCAATGCTTCTGAGGCGGCTTGATAAGCAATACTGTCGGTGGGCATAATATACGCCTCACCCCCATGATGAGGTTTCACGGTTACGGTCACTCCTTGGGGAGCGATGGCTTTGAAATGATCGGTAAATAATTGCGTAATCGTTTCAGAAGATTGATTAGGCACCAGGCGCATGGAAATTTTCGCATAGGCCATGGAAGGCAAAACGGTTTTAGCGCCTTCGCCTGTATATCCACCCCAGATGCCGTTGACATCTAAGGTAGGCCGAATCGAAGCCCGCTCAATGGTCGAATAGCCCTTTTCCCCATGCACGCTTTGAATCCCTAAATCTTTTTGATAAGCATCTAAATCAAAAGGCGTTTGTGCCATGGCCGCTCGATCGGACGCACTTAATTCGATAACTCCATTATAAAATCCGGGGATTGTGATGTGATTAAATTCATCGTGCATAGAGGCAATCATTTGGCACAAAATATTGATCGGATTTGCTACAGCCCCGCCATAAACTCCCGAATGTAAATCTCGATTAGGTCCTTGAACCGAAACCTCCATGTAACTAAGGCCACGTAGACCGACGTCAATCGATGGTATATCATTCGCAATAATTGCCGTATCGGATATTAAAATCACATCGGCTTTTAAAAGCTCTTTATTGGCCTCCACAAAAATCCCTAAATGATCCGAACCCACTTCCTCTTCGCCTTCAATCATGAACTTAACATTACAAGTCAATTCTCCGCTGGCCAACATCGCCTCAAAGGCCTTCACATGCATAAACACC
>CANHCG010000055.1 GCA_947459055.1 Cytophagaceae bacterium
ATCGTGGGTCCTTCGTTGAAGGGTATCGGAAGCCGCCTAACGCGGGAGCAAATTTTACAGGCCTTGATTGAACCAAGTGCACGAATTGCCCCTGGCTATGGTACGGTTACTTTGCGTTTACAAGATGGACAAGAAGTTTCGGGGACATTATTATCGGAAAATGAACATGAAATCCAATTGAAAACAAATGATGCAGAACCACTTAAAGTAGCCATTTCTCGGATTAAATCGAGAGAAAATGCGCCATCAGGTATGCCGCCTATGGGTTCATTGATGTCCAAAAGAGAAATTAGAGATGTGGTTGAATATTTATCTTCATTGAAGAGTAAATAAATACTACATTTACAAAATCGAAATTTACAAAATTGAAAAAACTGCTTTTTTTACTGTTTGGAATGCTTTTTTTCACGACCATGTTGTCGGCGAAAGAAGCTTCAGACGAGCAAAAAGTAGCTTTAGAAAAATATCATCAGAAAGTCAAAAAGACCGAACCAAAGGAGTGGGGGCTTTTTGACTTTCTTTTTGAAGAGGAGGAAAACACACAAGAATCTGAACAAGATTCAGATTTTGATGACCATTCTATCCTACATCAATCTTTTTCCTTTTCTAACTCATTTGCTTATTTGACATCCAATCATTGGGCAAATTTCTCTTTAAAGAAGTTCATTTCTCTAAAAACACCTATTTATCTCGCATATCGTAAGTTAAGGCTATAGGATTTTTCTTCGTGAAAATCCTTTATTCAATCTGCCTTAAATTACCAATCCATGTCAGAAAAATTTAATGAACAGGAAGTGATTCATCATTTGAAGCACTTTTTACCTGCACAGGCGCCATTAATGGACTTCGTGCATCACAATACCTTGCATGCATTTCAGCACTTGCCTTTTCATGAGGCTTTAGAAACAGCGCATGTGAAATTAGGATACCAAGTGTATTTCCCCTTGGACAAATTCCGCGCCCTACATGCAGATGGACGGATCTCAGACGAAATCATCCAGCGAGTTTTGCTCGAAAAATTAGGAGCTGAAGAAGCCGAAACTTGGAAGGGTAAAATGCTTTATGCTCATTATGACAAAGTAGCACACCCACGTGTCGGAGCCTTACGCGGCCAATGGAAAAAGCAGTATAACATAGATCTTGATTCGCTTGTACATCCTACATTATTCCGATTATTGGGAAGCTTTTTGGACCAAGGTATTTCGATTTGGAATTTCCCAATTGATGGAAAATCTTTTTTAGAAGCCCTACGTGAATTAGAACAAAACAGTTGGGTGAGTATTTTTCAATCCCAAAAAACGAGAGGCTATCTCCTGAATCCTTTGCTTAAAATCTCTGATTTGCTACGGATTTTAGTGGGGAAAAACGAAGCGCTACATGAGCAATATTTATATGACCAACAATTCGCGCATCAAGGCTGGTCTGGTATGGTTTCCGTCGTAGAAGATTTACCACAAACCTTATTAGACACACGGATAATCAAGTTAGAAGATCTGATTTTGGTCGAATTATTGCTCGAAATCGATGCCTTAGATTATAAATTAGCAGGCGAATGGCAAGCATTAGAACAAGGAATTCGAGAATTTATTCCAAAATTCCACGATCCTATTGAACCTTCTGAGGAATTAAAAGTCCTATCCTTGTGGCAAGAAAGCTTCGAATGGAGCTATTATGACCAAGTGCTCAAGGGAATCCAAATGGAGCGCATCGAAAAAGTAGCAACTCATCAAAAATCGTTTCAAGGCTTGTTTTGCATCGATGATCGGGAATGTTCATTCCGTCGCTATTTAGAGAATTTAGATCCTTCGTGTGACACCTATGGAACGCCGGGTTTTTTTGGGGTGGAATTCTTTTACCAACCAGTCGGCGGGAAATTCTATTCCAAACTTTGTCCAGCGCCCATTACGCCTAAATTTTTAATTAAGGAAGTCGGTAGTGAGAAAATGTTAGGCAAGGATCTTCATTTTTCGAAGCATAGCCATCATTTTTTAAAGGGCTGGCTGTTCTCACAAACCTTGGGATTTTGGTCAGCGGTAAAATTATTTGCTAATATTTTCAGGCCTAGTATGAGTCCGGCCACGGCTTCATCTTTGCAACACATGGATAAAATTTCAAGCCTTCGGGTTGATTTTGATGCCTTAGATGCCCAGGAGAATGGCCTACAACTCGGATTTAAAACCGATGAGATGGCGAATCGGGTGGAAGGAGTATTGAAAAGCATCGGCTTAGTGGAAAATTTTGCACCCATTGTCTATGTGGTTGGCCATGGAGCTAGCTCGGTAAACAATCCACATTATGCAGCCTACGATTGCGGGGCCTGTTCCGGCCGGGCTGGATCAGTCAACGCACGGGTATTGAGTCAAATGGCCAATAAACCTGAGGTGCGTGCGATTTTAAAGGAAAGAGGCATTGATATTCCGATTAAAACGATTTTTGTTGGGGCCTTACACGATACAACAAGAGATGATATTGTGTTTTACGATGATCAATTGGATTCTGATGAGTATATAAACTTACATGCTGCCCATGAGATCACATTTCGAAAGGCCTTGGATTTAAATGCGAAAGAACGTTCTCGTCGTTTTGAGTCCATCGATACCCGTAAAAGCCCCGCAGAAATCCATGAAAAAATTCGTGTGCGTTCGGTCTCAATTTTCGAGCCGCGTCCTGAATTAAATCATGCGACGAATGCTCTCTGTTTAGTCGGAAGAAGGGAATTGTCCAAAGGTCTTTTTTTAGACCGTAGGTCATTTATGAACTCCTTTGACTATCAAGTAGACCCCGATGGTACCTATTTGTTTAACATCTTGAAAGCAGCCGCACCGGTTTGTGGGGGGATTAATTTAGAATATTACTTCTCTCGGGTGGATGGCGAACGCCTGGGTGCCGGAACCAAATTACCCCATAATGTGATGGGATTATTTGGTGTAGCCAATGGGATCGATGGCGATTTACGTCCGGGATTGCCCTCACAAATGACCGAGGTTCATGATCCGGTGCGTTTATTACTTATGGTGGAACATTTTCCGGAAGTGGTTTTATCAACCATCCAAAAAGCGCCTGAAACCTATGAATGGTTTATTCATGACTGGGTGAAATTAGTCGTGATTCATCCTGAGAATAAATCGTTATATGTATTTAAGGAGGGTTATTTTAAACCTTACACACCATTAACGAAGGACATTCAGGAGGTAGGCGATTTAGATGCCTTGTTGGTCAGCAACCAAGAAAATTTCCCTGTTTATTTAATCAATCAAAATTAATGATCATGAATCTATCAATCTTTATTTGGATACCGATGATTGGGTTTTTGGTAAGTTTAATTTTACCAAAAAAGAATGAAACCTTGATTTCCGCGACAGCTTTTGGGACGCTAGGAATCCAATTAGCTTCTGCCATCATTTTTGCGGTCATATGGGTATTTCAAGGGGCTGAGCCGATACAAGTAAACGACATAATTCTCTTTAAAAATGAAGAATATGTGTTTCAAATCGACTTTTTGCTAGATTATATCTCAGCCGTGTATTTATTAGTCGGTGCCTTATTGACCTTCATGGTCACGCTGTATTCGCGCTACTATTTACATCGAGAGGCGGGATATAAACGTTTTTTCAATACAACATTATTTTTCTATGTGGGGTATTGCTTTGCGACGCTTTCGGGTAATTTAGAAACCTTATTTATTGGATGGGAAATTCTAGGGATTTCCTCCTTTTTGTTGATTTCCTTTTACCGGGAGCGATATTTACCAGTAAAGAATGCGGTCAAAGTATTTTCCATTTACCGCATAGGTGATGTGGGACTTATTTTAGCCATGTGGGCTAGTCATCACCTCTGGGGGCAAAATATCACCTTTTCGCAATTGAATAATGCAGAACTCGTGCATGAGCATTTGATGACGCATTCGGCGATAGGCATATTTATCTCGGCGATGTTTTTGCTATCGGCCTCGGCGAAATCGGCCCAAATGCCATTTTCTTCCTGGTTGCCCCGCGCGATGGAAGGTCCCACACCATCCTCAGCCATTTTTTACGGCTCACTTTCGGTGCACATTGGGGTGTTTTTATTGTTGCGCACCTTTCCTTTTTGGGAATTTCAAACTTCGGTTCGAATGGCAATTGCATTCATGGGCGCAAGTACGATGCTCATTGCAACAGGTATTGCGCGGGTCCAATCTTCCGTGAAAAGTCAAATCGCCTATGCGTCAATTGCTCAAATAGGCATTATTTTCATTGAAGTATCGCTGGGTTTTGAAAAATTAGCCCTGTTTCACTTTGCGGGAAATGCGTTTTTGCGGACGTATCAATTACTCGTTTCACCTTCCGTGGTAAGCTATTTAATTCGAGAACAGTTTTATTCTTTTATTCCGCGCTTAAAAACACTCGAGGACCGTTTTCCTAAGAAATGGCAATACAGCATGTATTTGTTGTGTTTAAAAGAGTGGAATTTGGATTCCATGATGTATCAATACCTTTGGAATCCGCTCAAATGGTTTGGCCATAAAATTAAATTTTTAAATGCCCGAGGACTTTTATTCATCTTCATTCCCCTTTATTTTGTCGGCATTTATTTACAAGCCAAAATGGATTTATTAACGAGACCTTGGGTTGAATTTTTACCCATTACTTTTTCGTTGATAGGTTTGGTGATGGTATTTAAATCATTTACCCAACGAAGGAGTATTCGGGTCAGTTGGTTATTAGTCATCATGAACCATTTTTGGATTTCATTAGCCATTTCGTTTAATGAACAGTATGATTCGACCGAGACCTGGTTGTATTTAAGTGGTATCGTGGTATTTGGAATCGTCGGCTATTGGTGCCTGCAACGCCTGTTTACCCAAGAAGGAAAAATTACCTTGCAACGATTTCATGGCTTATCCGAAGCACATCCGAAGATTGCTTTTGTATTTTTATTGGCTTGTTTAGGCCTAACGGGGTTTCCGATCAGTCCGACATTCGTAGGGGAGGATTTAATCTTTTCGCATATCCATGAGGATCAATTTGTCCTAGCTGCCTTTGTTTCCTTTAGTTTTATTTTGGATGGCCTAGCGGTGATTCGAATCTATGCACGGGTATTTATGGGGCCCTATTATAAGACCCATGCTGATTTTTCCAGTAGATATTTTTAATTTTATCATATATGTCAACTCAAAAAAATAACATATCAATCCCCAAAGATGGTTTAGCCGGTCTTAAGGAGAATTTTTCTAGCGACGCGGCTTCTGGCTTTATCGTATTTTTATTGGCTTTACCTTTAAGTTTAGGTATTGCCAAGGCCTCTGATTTCCCACCGATTATGGGTTTAATCACAGCCATCATCGGAGGTACAGTGGTCAGTTTATTCATGGGTTCTCGTTTGTCTATTAAAGGGCCAGCAGCAGGATTAATTGTGATTGTAGCAGGTGCAGTGGCTGAATTTGGCGGTGGTGAAACCGGTTGGCATTTAGCCTTGGGCGCGATGGCGGTGGCAGGAGTAGTCCAAGTGTTATTTGGAGTATTTAAAATGGGTAAATTGATGGATTTCTTCCCTCTATCTGCTGTCCATGGCATGCTAGCGGCGATTGGTTTAATCATTATAGGCAAGCAAATTCCGGTTTTATTGGATGTTAATCCAGTTATGGCAAAAGGGAAGGAGCCATTGGAATTATTTGCATCAATACCCACATTTTTCCAAAATTTAGATCCCCGCGCCACGATCATTGGGCTAATCAGTTTAGCCATCATGATGGGCTGGCCCTATATAAAAAACACCTTAATCAAGAAAATACCTGCTCCATTAGTGGTTTTAGCGGTGGCAATTCCCGCCGAATTATGGATGGATTTTCAAACGACTGAGCCTGCTTATGCCTTGGTTCACATTGGTAACCTATTGGATAATATTAAAATCAATGTAGATTTTTCTGGCATTAATCAGACAGGTTTATTCATCAAATTTGTAATTATGTTTGCCCTCGTGGGGAGTTTAGAATCACTTTTAACGGTAAAAGCGATGGATATGTTGGATCCATTTAAACGAAAATCGGATGCCAATAAAGACCTCATCGCAACTGGAATAGGAAATACCTTAGTCGCCATTTTGGGTGGATTGCCGATGATTTCGGAGGTAGCTCGTTCGTCAGCAAATATCGCAAATGGAGCAAAAACCCGTTGGGCTAATTTCTTCCATGGTTTTTTCATTTTGGCCTTCGTCCTTTTGGCTTCTCATTGGATTGAATTAATTCCAAATACCGCTTTAGCGGCAATGCTCATCACAGTAGGAATAAAACTAACGCATCCCAAGGAATTCATTCATACCTTGGAAAAAGGAAAGGAGCAATTATTGATTTTCATTGTAACTATTCTATTTACCCTAGGCGTCGATTTGTTAGTCGGAATTGCAGCAGGGATTTTGACAGAAATTTTGGTCAATTTGTTCAATGGAAAACCTCTATCAGCGATTTTCAAAGCACCGACATCGGTTTCCTTTACCAATGAAGCCTATTTAGTCGAAATTTCAGATGCAGCCGTTTTTACTAATTACCTAGGCATTAAACGCAAATTAGAAGCCATTCCACCCGGATTTTTCGTGACAATAGATTTATCAAAAACACATTTGGTCGATCATTCGGTCATGGAAAATTTCGAACACTTTAAAAATAATTATGAAATGGATGGCGTAGGCAAAGTAATTATCATCGGTTTAGAAGCGCATCGATCTCTTTCAGGCCATAAAGCAGGGGCTCGAAAAAAAGATAAAAAATAGTCTTCTCCAATTTTAAGTAAAAAAGATCGCATCCTTGGGGCGGTCTTTTTTTTTGAATATATTTATCCTTTAAACAGCTATTGAAAATTCATTTCCATTACCTATTTTTAAAGAACCTTTGAACCTGTTCGTCCTAATATTCCTATTTTAACCTCAACCTATGAAATCATTTAACATCAATCGAAGAAAATTCATGAAAGGCGCCACCGCTTCATTGGCCCTCTCTCAATTCGGCGCTTATGGCCTCGATTTAATCAATCCCGCGAAACCCCTCAAAGTTGGCCTCATCGGCTCAGGCTGGTACGGAAAAAGTGATTTATTCCGGCTCATGCAAGTAGCACCTGTGGAAGTCATGGCGCTTTGTGATCCCGATCGAAACCAATTAAACCAAGCCGGGAAACTCGTCGCCGAACGCCAAAAATCTGGTAAAACACCTCGCTTATACGGTGATTACCGCCAATTACTTAAAGAAAATGAATTAGACATCGTCCTTATCGGCAGTCCAGATCACTGGCATCCGATTCAAATGGTCGAATCCGTTAAAGCAGGTGCGAATGTTTACGTGCAAAAACCCATTTCCGTGGATGTGCTAGAAGGGGAAGCCATGGTCGCCGCGGCCCGAAAATACCATAAAACAGTCCAGGTAGGAACCCAACGAAAAAGTACACCACACCTCATTCAAGCCAAAAATGAAATCGTCGACAAAGGCCTCCTAGGAAAGATTGCCCACGTCGAAATGTATTGCTATTACCATATGCGGGCCAACGGAAATCCGCCTGTGCAAGCCGTCCCCGAGTATTTTGATTATGAAATGTGGACCGGCCCCGCACCATTGCGGCCTTATGACGGCCTTCCACATACCCGCTGGTGGAGAACATTTAACGAATACGGCAACGGCATCATGGGTGACATGTGTATCCACATGTTCGACACAGCCCGTTGGTTATTAGATTTAGGCTGGCCTTCCCGCATCAGCTCCGAAGGTGGTATTTTCGTTCAAAAAGAAGGAAAATCAAACATTGCCGATACCCAAACCGCCGTATTTGAATATCCTGGTTTGAATTGCGTTTGGCAGCACCGCTCTTGGGGAACTCCGCCAGACCCAGATTATCCATGGGGATTAACCATCTACGGAGAAAAAGGCACCCTGCGCATGAGCACTATGAAATATGATTTTACGCCTACGGATTCCAAAGCGCAAAAATTACACATGGATGTAGTCTATGAAAAAGAAAAATATCCGGAAGATTTAAAGGAAGATCGTATTGAATTAAATGCGGCTCCAGCCACGCGCTTGCATATGTTGGATTTTTTAGCGGCCATAGACCAACAAAAAAAGCCCATTGCCGACATTGAAGCAGGACACATTTCTACCGCTAGTTGCATCATTGCAAATCTATCTATGAAATTAGGCCGACCGCTTTCCTATGACCCAATCAAAAAAATCATTATCAATGACCCAGAGGCCACTGCCTTGCTAGCTAGACCTTATCGCCAACCTTGGTCTCGTAACCTCTTAAAATAATCGATCATGAAAAAATTATTGCTTTTATTTAGCTTATTGGCCTTTTATGCACAAGCAGATGTGCAATTGCCCGCGATTATTGGTGATCATATGGTACTCCAACAAAAAGCCAAAGTCACCCTTTGGGGATGGAC
>CANHCG010000056.1 GCA_947459055.1 Cytophagaceae bacterium
AACCAATTAGGCCGACCGGCAGGCGCCGTGCGCCTAGGCGATTGGAAACTCGTGGACAACTTCGAATTAGCACGTTTAGAGCTGTATAATTTAAAGGAAGACGTGGGAGAACGTCACGATGTAGCCAAGCAATTTCCTGCTAAACGAGAGGAATTACATCGACTTTTAATCGACTGGAGACAACAGGTTCAGGCAAATATGCCCATTAAGAAATAGTCTTTCTTAATCGAAACTTGGTATTTTCAGGTATTCACCATTTTTCATGGCAGATTCATGCGCGATGATTCCTGGAGCCGTGTAGGCCAGCGATTCATATATATTGATCGTCGGTGCCCGGTGTTCTAACACAGCACTGATAAACTCATGGGTGATAAAGCTATGCGAACCATCGTGTCCACTGTCATGGCGCAGGGCCTCGGGCAAAAGCGCTGTATTCCACCAAAGCGGTTGGGCATATTTTTCTACACGGTTTTCCTTAATTTGAAAACCCCCATCGTCCTTCCCAATTTTTTCTCCTATATGAATAATCGTATGGTCTTTGGATTCAGAAGGCGAGGAAATAAAACTCATTTTTTCTCCGCGCCATTCGGCTCTTTCAGCATTTCGTAAGGCTCCTTTCCAGTTGACCTCCACCCGAAATGGATGCTGCTTATTCGTTTGGAAAAATGCGGTTTCATTCCAAAATGGGTTATGATAGGGGTTGTTTGCCAACTCAGGACTTTTATCTCCCCAGCCCATCGCACTTACGCTAGTCAAACGTTCGCCTGTTACGGAAATTAAAAATGCGGTACAATGTGTGGGGTACAACATCGGCGGAAGTCCATGACGCCAAGTAGGTTTTTTGTTTTCATCAAACCACAAGGTTTCTAATCCTGGATGATTGTATTCAGCCGCTGCGCTAAATATTTCACCAAAAGCCCCCTCTTGATACATTTTCCGAACCGATATCGAGTTTTGCCGATAATAACTCGTTTCCGCCATCATGTAAAACAAACCTGTTTTTCGGACAGCCTCTCGGAGTTGGTAGCATTCCTCGATGCTCATTGCTGCAGGAACTGCGCATAATACATGCTTTCCGGCTTGTAAAGCTTCCAATACATGTCGGGCATGATCAGGTGCTGGCGTGGCGATGAATACCGCGTCTATTTTGGGATCTTTCAATAATTCCCGCAAAGAGGTATAGCTTTTGGAACAGGTATAGACCTTCATTAATCGTTCTCGTCGGTCCGTACGTAAATCACTGACGGCTTCTACGATGCAATTAGGATGTTGATGAAATTGGAATTCCGCCCCAAAACGTCCACCAATGATTCCAATACGTACTTTTTTCTCTGATTCCTGAAAAGATGATGTGGGGTAAAAGAGCGCAGCTAAAACACCCGTTCCCGCCTTTTGAATAAAATGCCGACGTGAGGGCTCCGTAGCCTCAGAGAAATCTTTCATGGGAATACTTGTTCTAATCGATTTAAGATTCCCAAAAATAGAAGAATTAATCAGATTTATAAGATGTCTAACAAATCCTTAAATTGAAATCCATGTTCCAAGCGGTCCTTGCTCAATTTATGGAATTCCACCAATCCCCAAAGCACAAATTCCTTCAGAAAATGAATATCCTCCGGCAAGGTATTTACCTGGTATTTCTCCACCAAGGCCGTTAAAGCCTTCACCGAATCGAGCGTTTCTTGGTATTCTTTATCTGAACAATCATCCAAGAGTATCATACCTCCATCTGCAAAAATTGCTTCCATTAATGCCGAATAAGGTGTTTCTGCGTTTTGCTTAGTTAATTTCTCAACTTTAGGAAACAGGGTAGGGAAAAGTGTTTGAATCGCCTTACCGATCAATTGCTCCGCCACAAAAGCCGCGCCTTCTTGTTCCCCCTCATAGACTAATTCTACCTTACCCGTAATCGCCGGAACGATGCCCATAAAATCAGACAGACGGACGCTCGTTTTGTCTAAGCCGGCCAATAAAGCTCGTCTTTCCGCCGTACTCATCAAATTCTCCAAAGCTGAAATGCTCATCCGCGCACTCACCCCACTTTTATGATCAATGTATTCACTTTCACGCGCCTCGAAACTAATCTGCTCCAGCATATCACGCGCCAACGAAGGAACATACACAACTTCTTCTTGAATCGGATCTAATTTAGCTTCTTGGGCCGAAATTTTCCGGGCTATTTCAATCGTGGCTGGATAATGCGTCAATATCTGCGATCCTATCCGGTCCTTCAAAGGTGTCACAATACTGCCCCGATTCGTATAATCCTCTGGATTGGCGGTAAAGACAAATTGTAGATCCAAAGGCATACGTACCTTGAATCCACGGATTTGAATATCGCCTTCTTGTAATATATTAAACAGCGCGACTTGGATACGTGCCTGTAAATCGGGAAGTTCATTGATTACGAAAATGCAACGATTCGCCCGTGGAATCATTCCAAAATGGATTACTCGGTCATCTGCATAGGATAATTTAAGATTGGCCGCTTTAATCGGATCGACATCACCGATTAAATCTGCCACTGTCACATCTGGCGTTGCTAATTTTTCGAAAAAGCGCTCAGAACGGGGTAACCAGGCAATCGGGCAATCATCCCCCTTCTCTTTTAAAAGATCCTTCGCAAACCGAGATATGGGAGCCAAAGGATCATCATTGATCTCAGAACCTGCCACATAGGGGATGTATTCATCCAATAAATCCACCATCAGTCGGGCTAAACGGGTTTTAGCCTGTCCTCGCAAACCCAATAAATTGATGTGGTGTTTGGATAAAATCGCCCGTTCTAATTCGGGAATAACCGTATTTTCAAATCCATGAACGCCCTCGAACACGGGTTCGCCTGCCTTGATTTTGGCACGCAAATTTTGCCTTAATTCTTCTTTGATACTTTTTGAAACGTATCCTGATTGCTTAAGGGCTCCTAATGTGCTAATGGTGGGTTGGTTCATCTTATTTTATTCGTTTTTTTCTATTGTTTTCGTAATCTTCAAATATCATTTCACCTAGGCCTTTTAAGCCCGTATAAAAGGCTTTTCCTTGGTTCGCCTCCGTAAAGGCATTTACAAATTTTTGCAAATAGGAATCACGGGCAATCATGAACGTGGTGATGGGAATATGCAATTTTCGTGCTTGCTGGGCCTGTGTGTAACATTTTTCCACGATGTACTCATCTAAACCATTGCTATTCATGTAATAGGTACCATCTTTTTCTTTGACGCAACTCGGTTTTCCATCCGTAATCATGAAAATTTGCTTATTCGTATTCCGCTTTCTGCGGAGAATATCCATAGCTAATTGAAGTCCAGCCACCGTATTCGTATGATAGGGACCCACTTTTAAATAGGGGAGATCCTGAATGGAGATGGTCCAGGCATCATTACCAAACACCAAAATATCTAAGGTATCTTTCGGATAGCGCGTTGTGATTAATTCCGCGAGGGCCATGGCCACTTTTTTCGCGGGGGTGATGCGATCTTCGCCATATAAAATCATACTATGGCTAATGTCGATCATGAGCACGGTGCTCATTTGGGATTTAAATTGGGAATCCTCGACGATTAAGTCGGATTCATGAAGTTCAAATTCCCCAATGCCATGATTAATTTGCGCATTCTTTAGGCTTTCGGTCAAAGAGATTTTCTCCAAGGAATCTCCGAAATGATAATCTCTAAATTCACCTGTATGTTCGTCGCCTGCGCCGGATTGTTTGGTTTTATGATTGCCGGCTCCGCTTTTTTTGAGGTTTCCGAAGATGGTATCGAGGGCTTGTTGGCGTATCGCCCGCTCCGTCTTCGCCGTAATCCCCAAGCCGCTGCTTCCATCTTCCCGCGTTTCATCACGGATATAGCCTCGTTTCTTTAAATCTTCGATGAAATCGTCGATCGTATAGTGCTCATCTGTAAGCTCATATTCCTTATCTAATTCCCTAAGCCAGTCGATGGCCTCGTCAAAATCCCCGGAGGTATGAACGATTAGTTCTTTGAATATGGCAAATAACTTATCAAAAGGGGATTGATTCGGTGCTTCATATGCTTTAAAATAAAATCCCTTTTTGTTTTCGTTTTTCATGCCTTAAAAATACGAGGTAAAATGTATAAATTGACAACCCATTTACTTATCTATTTGTTCAAATAATTTATAATTTTTCGTGCCGACTTACATCACCGTCCGATTTTTACATTTCTCTGGTTTTTGGGCCAAACGAAAAGCCTTCGCCCTCATGGGTAAATCTCTTGTTTCTCCCTGGCAGGCTTCGGGTTTGTTATTTGCCAAACATCTCGGAAGTGGGGCCGGAAATGGATTTTCGATTTGGCCGGATTTTTCAACCTATGCGTGGATTGGAGTGTGGGAAAAGTCGGCGCAAGCAGATGATTTTTTCCAACATGATTCACGCTGGCTTGAATTAAGTGCCCAATCCGATGCCACACAAGGCTGGGATGGTGAAGCGATTCGAGCCCATGGTTCTTGGAATGGGCAAAATCCATTTGTTTTATCGGAGGATTCGACCTGGGAAGGGAAGGTGGCGGTGATTACGCGCGCATCGATTCGCTGGTCCCAAGCCTGGCGCTTTTGGTGGAATGTCCCTTCTTCGAGTAAGCACATGGAAAATCGGGCCGGTTTGTTATTTGCCAAAGGCGTAGGCGAATTTCCACTCACTGAGCAGGCAACCTGTAGTTTATGGGAAAGTGCGGCGCATATCGATGCATTTGCCTATAAAAGCAAGGAACATAGCCCTATGATCAAAAAGACTAGGCAGTTTAATTGGTACCGAGAAGAAATGTTTGTCCGCATGAAAGTCCTGCGGACTTTGTGATTTCCTTAACGAATCGCCTCGATGCCCCGAGTTTTGGTTCGGATTCGAATCGCATCCTGCACATCGTAAACGAATATTTTTCCGTCGCCCACATTGCCTTCCGAGGCATTATCTAATATTACATCGAGGCATTTTTCGAGGTTTTCATCCGAAACGACGCAGACAATCATGACTTTAGGAAGTAAAATCATGGACTTTTCGGTGCCGCGATAGATTTCGGAGTAGCCTTGTTGGAGACCTGCTCCCTTCACCGGAATTACGGTCATGCAAGGGATATCGGCGTCAATCAGGCCTTTTTGAATCGCCTTTAATTTCGATGGTTTTACGATAGCTTCTACCTTTTTCATATATATAGCGATTATTCAAATGTTGTGTATGCTTCTACGCCAAACTCCACGGCATCTATACCCGCTGATTCAGCCTTATGACTTAAACGAATGCCCATCGTTCTTTTCAGTGCATGAAATATACCAAATGTCAGCACAAAAGAAAACAAACTAATCACACTTACCCCGATGAGCTGTGTAATGAATTGGGCCGATTCGCCCGTGAAAAATAAACCATTCTTCTCCGAAAACAGTCCGACAGCAATTGTTCCAAAGAAGCCATTGACCCCATGAACCGCGATGGCACCCACCGGATCATCGATTTTCATTTTATCTACGACTACAACCGCCATATCGACAATCGTTCCGGCGATTAACCCAATGATCAAAGCGCTCGTCGGACTCACTACATTACATCCCGCCGTAATCGCCACCAAACCCGCTAAAACCCCATTGATTACCATGGTGATATCCACTTTTTTGTAACGTAAAAAGGTGTAACAAATGGTTGCAATTCCCCCCATCGCCGAGGCTAAAAAGGTATTAGTAGCCACCGTACCGATTAATTCCCATTTGCCCACGGCACCTAAGGTAGAACCTGGATTAAAACCGAACCAACCGAACCACAGGATAAATGCTCCCACCGCAGATAAAGTCAAATTATGACCCGGAATGGCATTGATACTCCCATCCTCATTATATTTTCCTAAGCGAGGTCCCAAGACAATCGCACCCGCTAAGGCTGCAAAACCACCCATGGCATGAACGGCTGCGGAACCTGCGAAGTCATTGAATCCGCGTAGGGCGAGCCAACCGTTTGGATTCCAAACCCAATTAGCCGCCAAAGGATACATAATCGCACAAAATATCGTCACGTAGACTGCATATGACCACATTTTCATACGTTCGGCTACTCCGCCAGATACAATGGAAATAGCGGCCACCGCGAAGCCCATTTGAATAAACCAAAATAAGCGATTGGATACGGTCAAACCTAAGCCTAAATCACCGTCGGAAATACCGAGGTCAAAAGCCCACCAACCATTGGATTTCCCATAGGCGATGCCGAATCCGACTACATAAAAGGCAATTCCTCCAAACATGATGTCGATCATTACCTTCGCAATAATACTGACGGCGTTTTTGGAACGGACAAATCCGGCCTCTAATAAGGCGAATCCTCCTTCCATTTGGAAGATCAGGGCGGCGCATAGGGCAACCCAAACAGAATCAATGGCGTGTGTTAATTCAACTTGCTGAGCGGCAAGAGAGGCAGTTTCATTCATGGTTTTGTTTCGTATATAATGCTTGTGTTGCAAAAATAATCAAGGATTTGGAATTGTACACATTTTACATGAAATTTAAACGAATTCTAAACCAAAGCCATTCCTTTTATGAAATACCTGATTTTTTGCGCAAGCCTTTTGTTCATTTTTCCAGCCCTTGCCCAAAAACCTGCGCTGATTCCTATACCCCAACAAGCCGAGTACCCGCAAGGTCAATTCCAAATCCCTTTTCAATTAAGCATTTCTGGCCCTCAGATTCCTCAATTAAAAGCTGCTTATGCCGAATTGGAAAATCGTCTATCTCAAAATGCCCAACGAAAAATTACTCGATTGAGTGATCAAGGGGTACCTAGTAAATTAGCTCACATTCAATTCCAACTCCTTAAAAGCCCTAATCCAGCTTTAGGAACCGAAGGCTATACGCTACAAGTCAATGCAAAAGGCGTTTTGATTCAAGCAAATCAACCGGCCGGATTGTTCTATGGCATTCAAACGTTATACCAACTATTGCCTAAAGAAATCGAAGGGAAAAAGGCGCAAGCCTCCGTTAAATGGGTGATTCCCTTTGCGAAAATTCAGGATGTTCCTCGTTTTGCTTGGCGTGGCATGATGTTCGATGTGGCGCGGCATTTCTTTACGAAACAACAGGTCAAGCAGTTCATTGATGAAATGGTAGCCTATAAATACAATCTTTTACATTTACACTTAACTGATGATGAGGGTTGGCGTATCGAGATCAAATCCTTTCCGAATTTGACAAAAAAAGGGGCATGGAACGTTCCTAAAATCGGTCGCTTCACTGAGTTTTCTAAACCGGAACCGAATGAACCGCGCACCCAAGGTGGGTTTTTTACCCAGGATGATATTCGTGAATTAGTGTCCTATGCGAAAGATCGATTTGTGGATATTATGCCTGAAATCGATGTGCCGGGTCATTCCATGGCGGCGATTGCCTCTTATCCGGAACTATCTTGTACCCCCGAGGCGGTGAATTATCAGGTGATTTCAGGTGAGCCATTCATCGATTGGTCCTCTGGCCATGCGGTGGCTCTTCAGGATAATACCTTATGTCCAGCTAATGAGAAAGTGTATACATTTCTAGATAAGGTTTTTACAGAGGTGGCGACTTTGTTTCCCTTTGAATATATCCATATGGGAGGTGATGAATGTCCGAAGAATTATTGGGATAAAAATCCGCAAATTCAGGCCATGCGTATCAAAGAGGGCTTAAAAAATTCACAAGAAGTACAGGCTTTTTTCACGCGTCGCTTGGAGAAAATCATTACGTCCAAGGGAAAAAAAATGATGGGTTGGGACGAAATTCTAGAAGGCGGTGGCCTCCCAAAAAATACAGCTGTGATGTCTTGGCGTGGAATCGCTGGCGGAGTGCAAGCCGCGAAAGATGGTCATCAAGTGGTCATGACGCCTAATTCAAATGTTTACGTTGATTTAATGCAAGGAGATGCCATCATCGAACCTCCAGTTTATGAGACTGTACGATTAAAAGATTCGTATGCGTTTAATCCGGTGCCAGAAGGGGTGGACGCACGCTTGATTAAGGGAGGGCAGGCGAATTTATGGTCGGAGCAATTATTTACCTATCGTCATTTGCAATACATGTTATACCCACGTGCTTGGGCAGTGGCCGAAGATTTATGGTCGAGTCATGAAAATAAAAATTGGGATTCATTCACTAGTCGAGTGGAATCACATTTTGAACGTTTTGATCAGGCAGAGAAGAAATATGCACGCAGTATGTATGATCCGATTTTTAGTTTCGAGAAAAATGCAGCGGGACGGATTGTTGTCGATATGAAACCAGAGGTGAAGGATTTAAGTTTGCATTACAGTTTTGATCATTCGTATCCAGATGCTTTTTATCCAGCAGCCACAGGGAAAATCGAGGTTCCTAAAGATGCGGTAGAAATGAAGGTAATTAGTTATCGGGCCGGTAAGCCTA
>CANHCG010000057.1 GCA_947459055.1 Cytophagaceae bacterium
ATACTAGCACCTTCCTTTTGTTTGGCGATGGCAAATTCGACAATCAAAATGGCATTTTTACCCAATAATCCAATCAGCATGACTAAGGCAACTTGGGCATAAATATTATTTTGTAACCCGAAAAAATAAAGAAATGCGTAAGTTCCCATCGCACCCATAGGTAAAAAAAGGAGCACAGGAAAGGGAAGCAAAAAGGACTCGTATTGGGCGGCCAACAATAAATACACAAATAATAAACAAATCGCGAAAATGAAGATGGCCTGATTTCCTGCTAAATCCTCTTCTCGGGTCATACCCGACCATTCCAATGTATATCCCCGAGGCAAACTTTTCAACGCCTCCGCCCGTATAATATCTAACACCGCTCCTGAACTAAATCCTGGGGCGGGTTCTCCATTGACCATGGCTGAAGTGAACATGTTGTACCGTGTAAATTGCTCTGGGCCATATACCCGTTTCATTTTCACAAATGAAGAATAAGGAACCATTTCGCCCGCTTTGTTTTTGGCATAAAACTTTAACACATCATCTGGATGAGCCCGATAACGCGGATCCACCTGCACCATCACTTTGTACATTTGTCCGAAACGGATGAAGTTGGTCGCATAAAAACTACCCAACAACGTTTGTAAATTATCCATCGCAGGCAGTACATTGACACCTTTTTGGGCTGCGGCTTCTTGATCTACCTCCAACATATACTGTGGGAAACTCGGGTCGAAACTTGAGAAAGTATTCTGAATTTCAGGTACTGCATTGAGTTTTTTAGCGAAATCATTCGCCACTGAAGCTAATTTTTGCAAATCCCCCGATCCACTTCGGTCCTGAATTCTGAATTCAAAACCGGAGGCATTTCCGAAACCCGGTACCGCTGGAGGTGGGAAAAATTGAATGCTTGCATCCTTAATTCCATTCGTCTTCGATCGAATAATTTCAGTTAATTCATCCACTGTTTCTTTGCGCTCTTCCCAAGGTTTCAAGGTGATGATTCCGGTTCCATAGGAAGCGCCGGACCCATCGGTCAATAAACTAAATCCGGCAAGGGTTGAAAAAGACTCGATTGCATCCACCCCTTTGATCGATTTAAAAACCTGATCCATTACCCCTTCCGTACGTTCCAAGGTCGCTCCAGCTGGTGTCGTGGCATTCACATATAGGGTCCCTTGATCTTCCGAAGGGATAAAACCACTCGGTACGATGCCAGATAAAACGACAGTTCCCCCCACAGACCCTAACAAAATCAGCCAAATAAGTACTCGCTTGCTGATCAAAGTCCCTACCCAGATTAGGTATTTTTGAGCGATTTGATCATAACGATGGTTAAAGGCATGGAAGAATTTTCCTAGCCAGTTCGTTTGATTATGTTCGGGTTTTTTCAATAACAACACGCAAAGTGCGGGCGTTAAGGTCAAAGCTGTCAAACCCGACAATGCGATAGAAATCGCCATCGTCACCGAAAATTGGCGGAAAAATACACCAATCGGCCCTGATAAAAAGGCAACAGGAATAAACACCGCGCCCATCACCAAGGTAATCGCCAAAATAGCCCCTGTGATTTCATACATCGCTTCCTGGGTCGCTGCTAAAACAGGCATGTCTTTTTCCTCCATTTTGGCATGGACGGCCTCGACGACGACAATGGCATTATCGACCACAATACCGATTGCCAAAACCAAGGAGAACAAGGTCAATAAATTAATAGAGAATCCGAAAGCCAGCATAAAGGTAAACGTACCCACCAACGAAACAGGTACCGCAATAATCGGCACCAAGGTCGCCCGCCAATCTTGTAAGAATATAAATACTACCAAAGCCACCAATAAAAAAGCCTCTAATAAGGTCTTAATCACCTCATGAATGGAAGCATCTAAGAAACGAGAAACGTCATAGGAAATCGTAAAACCCATGCCTGGAGGAAAGGTCGTCGTTTTCAATTCGGCCAAGCGTTTTTTCACATTCTCAATGACCTCGGCCGCATTGGAACCTGGCCGCTGCTTTAACAAAATCGCGGCGGAGGGTCGGCCATTTTCTTTGGAAAGCACATCATAATCTAATGATCCAAATTCCACATCTGCCAAATCCTTCAAACGTAAGATCTGACCCGTCTCCGTCGCTTTAATAACCAAATTTTCATATTCTGTTACCTGCGTGAACTTACCTGTGTAGCGCATGACGTATTGCAAGGCCTGGGGATGCTTGCCGGAACTTTCCCCAATTTTACCAGGGGCGGCCTCCACGTTTTGATTTCGTAAGGCCTGAATGACATCTTCGGCCGAAAGTTTATAGGCAAAAAGACGGTCAGGGTGTAACCAGATCCGCATGGCATATTCGCGTTGACCCATAATATCCGCAAACCCTACGCCATCGATTCGTTTTAATTCGGGAAGCACATTGATGTCCGCAAAATTGTAAATAAACTTCTCGTCGATGTCGGTATCCTCACTCAAAAGGTTTACGTATAGCAACATACTATTTACCTCTTTCTCGGTAATTACCCCCGCTTTGATGACCTCTTCTGGCAATTCATCGAGTACCGTTTGTACACGTGTTTGAACATTAACTGCGGCGACATCAGGATCTGTTCCTACTTGAAAATAGACCTGGATAATACTCGTTCCGTCATTTCCGGAAACAGATGTCATATAGGTCATCCCAGCTACTCCGTTAATGGCCCTTTCGAGCGGCGTAACGACGGCTTTCGCGCACACTTCCGCATTCGCACCGGTGTATTTGGTGGTTACGGTTACGGCGGGGGGAACGATATCAGGGAATTGGGTAATGGGCAATTGCTTCATGGCAATCACCCCTAAAATCACGATAAAGATCGATACGACGATCGATAATACCGGACGTGTGATGAATTGTTGGACCATGTTACAGTGCTTTATACTCGTTAATTAATTGGTTCATTGGTTTGAAGGTCGATTTGATTTGTTGACCTTGTTTCACGAGCTGAATTCCCTGGATGAGGATCGTATCTTTCGCAGAAAAACCAGATTTAACTAAATAAAAATGTGGAATCCGTAAATCCGGAACGATGCCCTTCATTTTGACAGCACCTGCAGCGTCTTTGACAAACACATAGCTTTTCTCTTGAATTTCAAAAACCGATTTTTGAGGTATCGCCCAGTAGCCAGATACCTTTTTAGGTAATTGTACTTTACCGGAGGCCCCGTGGCGTAAGAGTTTTTTGGGATTGGCGAAGCGTGCACGAAAGGCAATGTTTCCTGTATTCTTATCAAATTCCCCTTCTATTGTTTCTACCAAACCCTTTTCTGGGTATTTTTCCCCATTAGCTAAAACCAGCTCGACACTGGCCGATTTATTCACACCTCCCTGCTCACTAAAGGCAAGGTATTCTTGCTCAGAGACATTGAAATACGCATATACATTGTGGTTATCAGACAGGGTTGTCAACAAGGTGCCTTCGTCCACCAAACTCCCTCGTTTAAATGGTAAACGATCCACAATTCCATCAAATGGTGCACGAATATTAGAATGTTCCACTTTTAATTCGGCGGCGCGCACGTGGGCTTGCGCCTCTTCCCGTTTCGCCTTTAAACCATCGACTTTTGCGAGAGAAATGGCTAATTGGTTTTTGGAAA
Organism: Cytophagaceae bacterium; assembly: GCA_947459055.1. Taxonomy (GTDB): domain Bacteria; phylum Bacteroidota; class Bacteroidia; order Cytophagales; family Spirosomataceae; genus Aquirufa. The sequence goes on from CANHCG010000057.1 coordinate 3,606, forward strand.
TAACATTTTTGTCAACTAATAAGCGCGTATTGACTAGCGTTAATTCCTCTGCTTTTAATTCAGCAGATGCTTGACTTAATACAGCTTTGGCCCGGGCTAGATCGGCTAGGTATTCCTGGCTATTGATTGTAAAGACAATTTGTCCTTTTTGAACTTGCTTGCCTTCATCTACCCATATGCGGTCCAAATAGCCTTTGACCCGTGCGCGAATCTCGACATTTTGAACGGCATGGATATCCGCCACGAATTCTTGATGGATCGTGGTATCCAATGAAATGGGCGATGAAACTTCCAGCGTTTGCATGTCCACTGCTTCTTCTTTTTTAGCCGTACAAGCGGTTAAAAGAATCAATCCGAATAGGTATTTTTTCATTTCTACTTAGTTTGGCCTTCCTCCATGTTGCTTGTAGGAAGGAGTTTTGGTTTTAAAAGTATCCACCCATTCGATATTGGGTTTGTATTCTTGGTACTTGGGGGTTTGATTGCTCGGCTTCTTTTCTTTTATTTCTACCTTTTTTTCAATCAATACATTATCTTTCAAATTCTTGTTTATCTGATTTTTGTAGTTTTTAGCTTGGCTATAGCCAGTGAAAAACACACAGATAAACACATACGTAAATACGAATGTTTTCATAACAATTAATTTTCTATGCTTTTCAAGGCATAGTTGACAAGAAGATTTTATGATTTTGTTTCAATAAGGCACGCGTAGTTACGCCATGCGGGGAGGGGGACTCACTAGCTCTAAGAGCACTTGTAATTCAGCCTCATTTCGGTCGGGAAATGAGTTCTTATTTGATATTTCAATAAGCAATTTAGGTACTAGGTTTACCAAGGAAGCGTGATTCAACCAGTCTTCCGTTGAGCCTTCTTCTTCCATCGAATCCTCCATTTCAATATCATTTAGACTAGATATCTCCACTTTTTCCTTCAAAACATCAAAGGCATAGGAAATACCATCCTTCGTTAAAAGGCAGACAAACAACAAGGAATAAATTAATATCGCTCTACACATGTTAGTCTTTTACTTCTTCATAGGGAACATAATCACCCCCGATGTCATCCGTTTTAGGTTTCGTTTTTGGCGGCACATAATCCACATCGATTGTCCCTTCTTTCCGAGCACGCGCAGCGGCTTGTTTGGCTCGAATATCGTTCTCGGACATTTTCTTATGCACTTGGGTAATCACAAAAGCCTTCATCAAAAACCGAATCAACGGCATGATTACATAGATAAAAACCAAAATAATGGCAATTAACTTCAGCATATTATCGACTCAAATATAAATTTCGTTCCCCGTATACTTTACGGAAGAAATCATCTTGCAAATTATCAATAAAATAAATCGCCTCACCCGTCGACTTCATCTCTGGCCCTAATTCCATATTCACATTTGGGAATTTCGAGAAAGAGAACACCGGAATTTTAATCGCAAATCCCTTCTTCACCGGTTGGAAATTAAAGTCTTTCACTTTTTTGTCGCCCAACATCACCTTCGTCGCATAATTCACATACGGCTCTTGGTACGCCTTGCAAATAAATGGTACCGTTCGCGAAGCCCTTGGATTCGCTTCGATGATATACACCACCTCATTCTTCACGGCAAATTGTATGTTCAACAATCCTTTGGTCTTTAAGGCCACCGCAATTTTCCGCGTGTGATCCTCAATTTGCTTCATCACGTTTTCTGATAAATCAAAGGGAGGTAAAACAGAATGTGAATCACCCGAGTGAATTCCCGCCGGCTCGATGTGCTCCATCATCCCGATGATATACACGTCTTCCCCATCACAAATCGCATCAGCTTCCGCTTCAATCGCATTTTCTAAGAAATGATCCAATAAGATTTTATTACCTGGAATATCTCTGAGAATATCGACAACATGTTGTTCTAATTCTTGTTCATTAATCACAATCTTCATCGATTGACCTCCTAGCACATAGGAAGGGCGAACCAATAAGGGATAGCCCAATTCTCGGCCCAAAGACACCGCATTATCCGCATCCTCACATACCCCAAACTTCGGATATGGAATTCCCAAATCCTTTAACAAACTCGAAAACGCTCCCCGATCTTCCGCCAAATCCAAGGCCTCATACGAAGTACCTAAAATCTTAATGCCATATTTCGACAGTTTTTCGGCTAATTTCAAGGCCGTTTGACCACCCAATTGGACAATCACCCCCTCCGGTTTTTCATGCTGTATGATGTCATAAACATGCTCCCAGAACACGGGCTCAAAATATAATTTATCTGCAATATCAAAATCCGTCGAAACAGTCTCTGGATTTGAGTTAATCATAATCGTCTCATAGCCCGCTTCTTTCGCTGCTAATACCCCATGCACACAAGAATAATCAAACTCAATCCCTTGCCCAATCCGGTTTGGACCTGAACCTAAGACCACTACTTTTTTCTTTGGCGTCACTACGGATTCATTATCCAAGAATTCAGACCCTACTTGGCCAAAAGTCGAATAATAATAAGGTGTCTTCGCCTCAAATTCCGCGGCACAGGTATCTACACATTTGTAAATTCGCTTAATACCCTCCGCATTTCGTTTGTCGTATACTTCGGATTCTAGGCAACGTAAGGTATGTGCAATTTGGCGATCCGCAAATCCTTTATGCTTGGCCTCTTCCAATAAATCTTTTGGAATGTTTGCCAACGAATATTTCTCCATTTCCTTTTCCACCCGCACTAAATCCTCGATTTGGTTCAAAAACCATTTATCAATCTTCGTTGCATGCTGAATCGTCTTAAACGAAATGCCCATTTTAAAAGCATCGTAGATATGAAACAAACGATTCCAAGATGGATTCGCCAAAGAATGCATAATCGCGTCTTGATCACGCAATTCTTTGCCATCCGCGCCCATACCATTTCGCTTGATTTCCAAGGATTGACACGCTTTTTGCAAGGCTTCTTGGAAATTCCGACCAATCCCCATCGTTTCACCTACAGATTTCATTTGTAATCCCAAGGTACGATCGGCGCCTTTGAATTTATCAAAATTCCAACGAGGCACTTTCACAATCACATAATCCAAAGCCGGCTCGAAATAAGCCGATGTGGTTCCCGTAATCGCATTAGTTAATTCATCTAAATTATACCCTATCGACATTTTTGCGGCAATCTTGGCAATCGGATATCCCGTGGCTTTCGAAGCTAAGGCCGAAGAACGCGAAACCCGAGGATTAACCTCAATCGCAATGATCTCATCCGTTTCGGGATTCAAAGAAAACTGCACATTACAGCCACCCGAAAACTTCCCAATCGCATTCATCATCTTGATGGCCATGTCACGCATGCGCTGATAAATCGTATCCGGTAAGGTCATCGCAGGCGCTACCGTAATCGAATCTCCAGTATGAATACCCATCGGGTCAAAATTCTCAATCGAGCAAATGATAATCACATTGCCCAAATTATCCCGCAATAATTCCAACTCATATTCCTTCCAACCCATGATCGATTGCTCTACCAACACCTCATGCGTAGGCGAAGCATGCAAACCCTTATTCAGGGCCGCATCAAAATCTTTGGGATCATTCACAAATCCACCTCCTGTACCGCCCAAGGTAAATGAGGGACGAATCACTAAGGGGAATCCTGTTTCTTGGGCAATTTCCTTTCCTTCCAGAAAAGAGCGAGCCGTCCGACCTTTACAAACCCCCACGCCGATTTCCAACATTTTCAAGCGGAATTTCTCCCGATCTTCCGTCGTCTCAATCGCCTTAATATCTACCCCTATAATCTTCACCCCATATTTCTGCCAAACTCCGGCCGCATCACAATCGATTGCTAAATTAAGAGCCGTTTGACCACCCATCGTTGGCAATACCGCATCAATTTTGTGCCGCTCTAAAATGTAAATAATAGAGGCTTTATCTAAGGGTTTCAAATACACATGATCCGCATTCATCGGATCCGTCATGATGGTGGCCGGGTTTGAATTAATCAAGATTACCTCGATACCCTCCTCTCGCAAGGAACGGGCAGCTTGGGAACCCGCATAATCAAACTCACACGCTTGACCAATCACAATGGGACCAGAACCAATAATCAGGACGGATTTAATCGAAGAATCTTTAGGCACAGGATGATAAAATTTAAATCGGTTGTTTATCTATTTATTTTCGCCTTTAGGTTAGGCTCAAAAATTGCACAAAGTTAGTGCTTATCACCCGAATACCGAAGCGTTTTTATAAATAAATTAAGGAAAAGATTTATCTCAAAAATTCCCTTATTTTTGAACAAAAAATGTCAAAATCGTGATAAAAATATTGGTTGCATGTGATGAAAATAGGGTAATTGGGAAGGATAACCAATTGATCTGGCATCTGCCGGCCGATTTAAAACGATTTAAATCCTTAACCACCGGGCACGTCATCCTAATGGGTCGTAAAACCTATGAATCCATCGGGAAGCCCTTGCCGAATCGGACGACGATCGTGATTACACGCCAGGCCGATTTTCAAGCGGAAGGCACCATCACCGCCCATTCCGTGGAGGAGGCAATTCTAAAAGCAAAATCCCTCTCTCGAGAAGATATTTTCATCGTAGGTGGAGCGGAAATTTATACAGTAAGCATGGCCTTGGCGGATCAAATTCTATTGACCCAACTCCATGACATTTTCGAGGGCGATGCCTTTTTTCCTGAAATTTCCCCTGAAACCTGGGAAATTGTGGACCGGGAACGTGGGCTGACCGATGAGAAAAACCCATTCCAATATAGTTTCATTACCTATCAAAAAAAAGAT
>CANHCG010000058.1 GCA_947459055.1 Cytophagaceae bacterium
AATAGCCGAAAAGGAAAAGCCTTCGAATATTTCATTCCGATGATCGATGCCCGACGAATGGAAGTGTATACGGCTGTTTTTGAATCGGATACAATGACAAATTGCTTGGAAAGCCAACCTATGATTTTGGATGAACAATCTTTAACTAAATTCACTTGTCGCCCTTCTCTAATTTTCGGAAATGGCGCAATGAAATGGAAGGAAGCCCATCCAGAAATTCAAGGAAATTTCGAGGCAGAAAAGCCCTATCCGGAGGCGAAATACATGGGCGATTTGGCCTATGATGCTTTTATGAACCAAGCCTTTGAAAACATTGTTACGCTGGAGCCTACGTATTTAAAGGAATTCCAAGGAACAAAACCGAAGTTGAAATAACATGGACGAAATCATCAATAAAGTCGGCCAAAGCGGCCTAATCCAACTTGACCTCGAGGAACTCCGTCCAAGTGGCGAACGTCTTTTTTTCGACCTAGCCCCCTGCCTATTTATGGGATTGGCCTTAAAAGAAAAGGACTTTAGAGCCTTTGTTCAGGAACATGATTGGACGCAATACCAATCCAAACATGTCGCCGTAGGATGTTCCGTGGATGCGATCATCCCTACTTGGGCCTACATGCTGATCAGCATTCACTTAGCCCCATATGCCCAAACTACCGTTTTTGGAACACTAGCAGATTTAGAGAAAACCTTATATTCAGCTGTTTTAAATGAATTGGACCTAAGCCCTTACCGAGATGGACGAATTGTGATTAAAGGTTGTTCGAAGGAATCCGTTCCTACGGATGTATATGTGCAGATCAGTACTTTATTCCAACCGATTGTTAAGAGTCTTTTCTTCGGCGAACCCTGCAGTACGGTTCCTCTATATAAACAGAAAAAGACTGTTTAACGCTGAAATTGCTCCAAGTATTTTTGCACCTTCTGCTGATATTTGGGCCATAAATCCACCGGTACTTTTTGGAAAAGCATATTGTTTTCTTGTTGCTTTTTCAGGTAGGGCACTAGATTAGGCGGTGGGTTTTCGCGCCATTTTTGCAGCGCATTTTTAGATTCACGTTTCGGGTCTTCTCCTTGTTCCTTAAGCGCTTTTTCGGCTTGCATTAATTCTGGCATAAGAGAATTCTGCCGATTGAGTAAGTCTTGACTCAATCGTTTATTGATCCAATCCTCTTCGTTTTTATCCATTTCACTCATGAGTTTTTTAAGTTTTTCTTGCAAATCCCCTTCCCCTGGATTGCCTCCTAGTTGCTTCATCGCTTCCTCGATTTCTTGGCGAATCCTAGCTTGTTCTTGAGCCATTTTCACCATTTCCTCGGTTGAAGGCTCTCCCTTCCCTTGTTGCATTTCTCGGGTTTTTTGGTTGAGTTTTTGTTGGCGACCGGCCCAAGAACCCTTCATTTTTTGTTTTGATTTGCCTTTTTTCCCTGGATTTAGTTGAGCTTGTTGCTGCTGTAATTGTTGGAGTAAATTAGATATCAACAAGGCCAAATTGTTCGTTGCCGCCATGGCCTGTTGCTGTCGCATTTCCGCCATATCCCATTTGCGCTCTTTGATGTAGCGGGACGCATCGTTCATCCGGTTGCGCATTTGGGTGGTTTCTTTGGTGATGACGGAGGACAGAGGTAACAATTTTTTGCCCAAACTGAGTAAGCTATCTTCGAGAACACGGGCGGTTTCGGAGAGCCTGATTTGTTGTTGCGAGGCGGATTTGCTCAATTGGCTATGCATCAACTTTTCCTGTTCAAAAGACATTTGCAATAAATCATCCAATACGAGTCGCAATTGGTTCATGTTTAGATCCAATTCCATGCTTTCCGATTGGGTTCGCTGTTCCTCTAAGCTTTTGGCTAATTTTTTAAGATCCTGAACTGTCTTTTTCTGATCTGAAGGCTTCTTTCCCTTTTGAAGTTTTTCGAAATCCTGTTCGATTTCTTTTTCCAAAGGTTCTAAGGCATCCAATGCTTCCTTATTTTCAGGTTTTTCCGTTTTCAACTCATCCAGCGCGTCTTCTTGTTTTCGAAATTCCTCCAATAATTTTTGTGCCTCTTCCGACGCATTAGGCGTGCTGAGATTCTGTTTTTCTTGCTTTTCAGCGATATCTTGAATGCCTTGAATGGCGTCTTCTAATATTTTTTCGGCTTTTAAGTCCTTATAAAATTGGGCTAATCGCTTCAATTCTAAGGCCCGATTTTTTTCAGTTTGTTGTTTTTGTTGGATCGATTTTTGCCACGAACTCTCTGTTTCAGGGTTCATAGTAGGCGCTTCGTCGCGATTCAGCTCTTCCAGCATCTTTTGCAAATCAGCCATTTTTTGTTGCCATAATTCAGAAGGCTTTTGGAAGCTGAAGGTTTGTCCTAACCAACGATCCTGTAAGGCCTTTAATTCCGCCAATTGTTTCTTCAAAGCCGCCTCTTTTTGCTTAATTTCTGCCAAGGTTTTTTCATTAATTTCCTTACCCAATTGTGCGCGTTTCATCACCTCATCCAATTCTTTTTTTAGCCCCTGCGCCTTTTCAAGGGCATTCGAAAGGGATTTTTCCATTTGACTAAATTCTGCATTGACCTGTTGGTTTAATAGCGCGCCCTCAGGAAAAGTCCAAATGATTGGAGTTGTTTTCGTCCATTTGGGGCCGTGAAGGCCATCATTGTCTGCCACTTGGAAATAATATGAAATCTGCGCACCAGGCTTTAAGCTTAAGGAATCCATTCGGAAAATATGCATAAAACTGGCTCGACTTTTACCCTTTTGAAAACCAATCGATTGGGTTTTCGAGGCGGACCATTTATTTTGCTCGTTCGTTCGTTGCTGAAATACAAATTGAATTTGACCCAAGCCATAATCATCAGACGCAAGGCCTTTAAAAACAAAAAAACGATAATATAATGAATCCAAGGTCGCCTGAATTTCCACTTGTGGTTTCGAATCCGGAATCACTTTGATCAGTTGAATCGGAGCCCATTGGGTGCTAAGTTTGGAATGAGTTAGCCCAAATTGGATTTCAGTCGGCTCAACAAACGTTTTTTCATATAGGTATGCACGAGCCATGATTGATTTACTAATTGGCTGTATTTCCCCATGTTTGAATTTTACGAGCATCCCCTGTTCATTTTCCGCTTTCATTTTCCATCGAATTTTCGTGCCTTCAGGAATTTCAACAGAAGATAATTGTTGGTTTTTTTCCACGGCCCTATGTAGATAGGAAGGAAAAACAAATTCGGTTTCTACTTGAAGAATCGCGGGTCTTCGGATCACTTCGATGGTTTGGGGTTCTGAAAAATAACCGCCTGCCTCAAATTGAAACATTTGATTCTGAGGCCCGATGGATAAATTAACTCGAAAGCTCCCCGCTTGGACCTCCATGGGAATTTTTTCCTCCTTCCAAATCACAAATGCCTCAGTAGGCACCTCTTGGCCTTTTAATTGCATGCGTAATTCGAAATTTTCACCAGCGATTGCCTGTAAATTTGGATTTAGAATCTGAAAGGCGAATGGTAATTCTTTTGGATATTGAAAGTCGTAATGAATAATTCTTGTTGTCGATTTTTGAAAAATAGAAGGATTCCATCGATTCACCCCCAGCGTAAACAAACTAAGCAAAAGAAGTCCGAAGAAATACGTTTTTAAGGACTGATTCTGGATAAATTGGTCGAATGAATAGGGTTTGACCTCTTCGATTTTTTGCTTAATGGCCGCTTCAAGAAGGGGAGATTGATTGGATTGATTAGCTAATTGAAGAATATTGACTAATTCATCTTGTTGGGTATTAGGGAGGTGTTGGCCTACTTGTTTTGCGAGTTGCAAAAATTTTGCTTCGTTGATGGGAACTATTAATTCCCAAAGGCCCTTTCTGCAGTACCAAAAAATAATTACTACTGAAAATAGGCAATATCCATAGACAATCGCAGCTCGAATAAGTGATGGAAACCAGGAGAAATATTCCAAGACTGCACAAAAAATGCCCATCAAGAACATATGCAACATGGATTTCAATAGACCCACGACGAATTCATTTCTCCAATATCGGCGATGATAGGAGCTTAATAAATGAAGGATACTTTGTTTTTCTTGGGACAAATTGTTTGAATAGAAAGGTTGAAAATACGAAATAAAATTGTTCAAAAGAGGTATTTTGGGTAGATTTGGTGATTCTATTTTATATGTCCCAGCAATCACAAGAACAATATCAGTTTATTGAAAGCATCCTTCGCAAACATGTCGGAGAGGTTTCGGACATGGAGGATTTCCAGTTTTTCTATGGGGGAAATTTTAATCTAGCCGTTCGCGTAAAATTAAAAGCTGGGGAATTTTTTATTAAATGGAATCAGGGTGAACATTTAGGCTTGTTTGAAGCTGAAGCGAAAAATTTAGCATTAATTGACTCTACTGAGGCGATTCGAGTACCTCAGGTGATCGGGGTGGGCTCTTTGGAAGAGAAGGAATATTTGATGATGGAATGCTTGCCTACTGGGGAGAAATCAGGAGATTATTGGGAAGATTTCGGAACAAGATTAGCGCAATTACATAAAAATTCGGTCACGGATGGGCACGGATTAGCTTATACCAATTATTTAGGCGCGGCAAAACAAACGAATGATTGGAATTTAAATGGCGTTCAATTTTTCATTGAGCAACGATTAAAAAAACAAGTGGATATCGCAACTTATCACCGAAAAATCAACGCGGCCACGGAAGAAAAATTTCAAGCCTTATTTGAAAAATTACCCCATTTAATCCCGAATGAAACCTCTGCCTTATTGCACGGCGATTTATGGTCTGGCAATGCGATGATTCATGCGGATGGCTACATTGCCTTAGTGGACCCTTCCTGTTATTATGGGTTACGAGAAGCGGAAATTGCATTTACTACGATGTTTGGGGGATTTGATCCAGCCTTTTACGAAGCCTATCATGCTTCATTCCCGATTGAAAAGGGCTTTCATGAGCGAATTCCATTATATAATTTGTACCCGTTGATGGTGCACGTGAACTTATTCGGCGAAGGATATCTGCCTGCCGTTCAAAAAATCCTTAGTGATTACAGTGCCTGATTTTGAATCCAATTTTCGATAACTTGATCCACTGGTTTGGCTTGAGGAAATAAGGAAACAGTTTTTCGAAGGATTTCTTCCACCACAGCATCTGGACAAGAAGCGCCACAAGTTAAAAGAACACGGGTTTTTTCTTTTTGAGGAAGAAAATGATGTGTAAAAATTTCTTCCTTCGTGCGATTATCAAAATGTAAAATACAATCCTCGGATATCAATTTTTCGGCTGATTTGATAAAATACGTGGGCAATTTTTCCGTACATAAATCTACTAAATGTGCAGTATTCGAGGAATTATACCCACCAGCCACGATGGCAAAATCTGCCTCCTCAGCCAATAATCCATAAGTTGCGCTCTGATTATCATGCGTGGCATAACATAGTGTATCCCGAGTATCCGCAAAATGATCCTTAATTTGATCCGGGCTTAGTTGATAGTATTCGGTAATGACCTCACGAAGAAAATCAACGATTTCCTGGGTATCGGTGGCCAACATGGTCGTTTGATTGACAACTCCAATCCGCTTCAAATCCGTAGCAGGATTAAAGCCGGGGGAAAATTGACCCTCAAATTCCTTGTAAAAGTCGGCCACAGGTCTTTTAAACGTGATGAAATCGGCTAAAATGGTGGCTTGGTCAAAATCCCGTACAATTAACGTGGGCGTGACCGCTTGCGAATGGGAAAATGTAGCCTTGGTCTCTTCGTGGCTAGGTTTTCCGTGCACGATGACAGAATAATCTTTTTGGCCAATCGAATTCGCACGATTCCACACCTTTTCAACAAACGGACAGGTGGTATCGTAGGCATACGAATCAATGCCAATATCATTTAAAATTTGTTGGATTTCTAAGGTCGTTCCGAATGCCGGTACGATTACGATATCTTTTTGACTTAAATCTGACCAAGCAATTAACTGATTTCCTGATGTATCTTGGATGAATTTAACACCACGATCTTGTAAATCCGCATTCACTGCAGGATTATGTATCATTTCAGAAAGTAAAAAAATACGTTTATCGGGGTTCTCATCGATGATTCGATAGGCCGTTTCCACCGCATTTTCTACGCCATAACAAAAACCGAAATGCCTTGAGATTAAAACCTCTACAGGCCCAAAATCAAAAATAGCGGGTTTGAAATCCTTTTTCATCTTATCCTGCACACGCCTAGCTTCTTTAATCTGGCTGATCAAATTGCTTTTAAACAAACTTGGAATTGAAAATGATTTCATTTTACGAATTTTACGCCTTTCAATAGGTTTAATCAGTCCAAAGGAATGTTTAACTTCCATCATTGCACAAAGTCTTAACTACTAATTTGAATAACAGTTTTCAAAATTACTAAGTGCGCAAGGAAAATACACGACCTTTGAATAAAATTACAAGATAAATGACGTAAATCATTGACACAACTCATAACTTATATTACTTTTGTTGACTTGTTACCTAATCCGTCACCAAATTTCAACTAACTAGATGAGCAAATCGAATTCTTTAAAGCTAAGAATTAGTCGGATGTTGATTGGAAACCCAATCGGATCTTTGGTGATTGCCTACGTTAAAAACCCACTTTATTTTCTGTATACGGGCTTAGGAGTACTCGTCATGCTTTTATCTTACGAACGGTCATTTAGTGAAAAACCGGTAGAAGCTGGATTCTTTTCTGGAAAAATTATTTTCGGTAGTGATCAATACCACCGCATCCAATCGAAGGATGTGGATGCACAACTTAAGTCCGAATTAGGCGCAAAAGCTTTAACCATAACAGCGACTAAGGAAGATAATTTAGAATCCGTTTATTTGAAAATTTATAATATGAACGGTCCAGGAACCTATTTTATTCCGGGTGATGGGGAAATTGGAAATATTGGAAATTTGATTAAAAATCTGGATCATTTCCAAGATAAAAATAACTTTTACGAGTCGAGTTTGCCGAATAAAGAAGGTGTGCAAAACGGGGTGGGGCGTGTAAATATCACACGAATCACGGAACATGAAATTGAGGGAGAATTAATTTTAATTGCCAATAATCCAAAAGGAGAACAGGCCATACTTGAATCAGCCAAATTCAAAATTCCCCTCCACTAACCTATCTGATCCCTACGAATGGAATTTGAACCAGCCTTGGTCAAGGAAGAGTGGGAAATCATCTTAGATTTTCTTGAAAAGCAAGTGAACAAACGGCCCGCCGATTTGGAATCTGTTTTGTTTTTAATTGGCGTCCAAGAATTGGGGAAAGGTCACGCCTTTTTTACCAAGGAACAAAAGCAAGATTTAATGCATATCGCCACTTGCAAAGTATTGAGCTTCAGTGGTATTTATGAATTAGAAGGCTTGGATGCTGAGGGGTGGCCGCATTGGAACCTCGTACAAAACCTGCCACCCTTGGGCTTAAAGGAACAAGAAATCCTGTTAAAGGCGCATGTCATTCATTATTTTAAAGAAGAAGTTTTCGCCTAGGCTATGAAAATCATTAGTTATAACGTCAATGGGATTCGCGCGGCGATGCAAAAAGGCTTCGTCGAATGGGTCGCTACAGAAAATCCAGATATCATTTGCTTGCAGGAATTAAAAGCGGAAATAGGTCAAGTGGACCTAAGCGGCTTGGCTGATTTGGGCTATGAAATTCATTGGCATTCGGCACAAAAGAAAGGCTATTCAGGCGTTGGGATTTTTTCCAAACTAAAGCCGGCACATGTGGAAATCGGTTGCGGGATTGAGAAATATGATTTTGAAGGCCGTGTATTGCGTCTCGATTTTCCGGATTTTTCCATCATGAGTGTCTACATGCCTTCTGGCTCGAGCGGTGACGAACGACAAGGATTTAAAATGGAATGGTTGGCAGATTTTCAAACCTATGCCCAGGAATTAAGCCAAAAAATCCCGCACCTAATCATTGCTGGAGATTATAACATTTGTCATCGACCGATCGACATTCACAATCCAAAATCAAATGCCAATAGTTCTGGTTTTTTGCCCGAGGAACGGGAATGGATGGAAAATTTTATACAAAGTGGATTTGTCGATACCTTTAGGCATAAAAATCCAGAAATGCCTGATCAATATTCTTGGTGGAGTTATCGGGCGGGTGCGCGGAGTAAAAATTTAGGTTGGCGCATCGATTACCATATGGTCACAAAGTCCATGGAAGACCGGATTCAAAATGCCTATATATTGCAGAATGTTATTCATTCTGACCATTGTCCCATCGTTTTAGAAATCAATTAATATGCACTATTCAAAACACGTTTTCATTTGTTCAAACGACAAAGACGCTCCTAAAAAATGCTGCGGTTCAGGCCA
>CANHCG010000059.1 GCA_947459055.1 Cytophagaceae bacterium
CGAGTCAATCAACGGCTGCAACACAAGTCATCGTAACCTACGAAACGCCTCCTCCAGCGAATGTTAAACAAGTATTTGAGCAGGCTGCCTCCATCTGGGCAAGTGTTTTGGCTTCAGATGTGCCGATCCGAATTTCGGTGCGTTGGCGTTCCTTGGCATCTGGGGTTTTGGGAAGCGCGGGGGCTTATTCCAGTGTTCGAAATTTTGTCGGCGCGAATCGGTTGAATACCTGGTATCCGATCGCATTGGCTGAAAAGATGGCGCATGCAAACTTGAATGGTTTGGATCCAGATATTTTAGCTACGTTTAATTCAGATTTTCCGGATTGGTATATTGCGATTGACGGTTTTCCATCGACGAAGCAAATCGATTTATATTCAGTGGTTTTGCATGAGATGGGGCATGGTTTAGGATTTATAGGTCAGATGAATGTGGACGGAACCGAGGCGGGTTATGGCGCACCGGGTATATTTGATCAATTTATGGTAAACACTGCAGGAGGTGCCTTAACGGATACCGTTAAATACAAAAACCCTTCAGCAGCCTTAAAAACACAGATTTCATCAGGTAGTTTGTTTTTATCATCGCCTTCGATTTTGCGAAATAACAATGGGGAAAAGGCAAAATTATATGCGCCTACCACCTATAATGAAGGATCCAGTGTCTACCATGTGGATCAAGCTAAATACAAAGTAGGAGATCCGAATGCCTTAATGACCCCACAAATAGCTCGAGGGGAAACAACTAGGGAGGTTGGGCCCATTGTCACCAGTGCATTTGGGGATTTTGGGTGGTATTCTTCGAATATCATTGCCACCGAATATGATGATACGGAGGATCAGACCAAGGATAAAATATTTACGGCTAAGGTTTATTCGGATACAATTTGGAAAGAATCATCTTTGAAATTAATGTTATCGATTGATCAAAGTAATACACAGAATAGCATTTTGCAAGCACAATCCATGCCCTTGACCAAATCTGGCAATACCTTCACCTATGTAATGCCAAAAACGACCAAAGGGATTATTCGCTATTACTGGACGGCAGAGGAAATGTCCGGGAAGAAATTTGTAACTCCGGCGGAGGCGCCTGTGATTCCGAATACGCGAATCGGTAGTTATTATCAGTTCACGATTGGGCAGGATACGTCGAAGCCTTTGGTGATTTATTCCAATCCATTGAAATACATATTTACTTCGCAGACAAATTTGCCTTTGCCTACTTTGTTAGCCGCAGATAATCTCGGAATCGATACCGTGTACATGGAATATTCGATTAATGGGGGAGCGGTGACGCGGCAAGGATTTAAGAAATCGCCGACAGAAACATACGGCTACACGGCCGCATTTAATTTTTTGGCGGGTCAGTTGAAGGCTAATGACATCATCAAATACCGGATTTTTGTAAAGGATAAGGCGAAAATTTCGAATGTGGTCAATTTACCTTCGAGCGGATTTTATGAATTTGTAGTTTTAGCGTTAGGTGCACCCGTGAAATCCTACGTACAGAATTTTGATCAAACGCCTACGAGTGATTTTTATTTAAAAGGATTCAAATTCGTCCAGCCGACTGGTTTTACCTCCTTGGGCTTACACTCAAATCATCCCTATGCAGATGGAACGGAGGAAAGTTATGATGGAGGTGGAGGCTCAGATACCTATACGAACAATGATGCGGTCTTACTGAAGCCGATTACCATTCGGGGCGATACGGCTAAAATGAGTTTTGATGAGGTGGTGCTGGTGGAGCCAGGGGAGTCAGGTGAATCATTTTTGAACATGGATGGAACGGTGAATCGGAATTTTTTCGATTATGTTATCGTGCAGGGATCAAATGATGGGGGAAAAAATTGGTTTAATTTCATTAATGGTTGGGATTCTTATGCCTATTCTACCTGGTTAAATGCTTGGAACTCAGGAACGGATAGTCAGGGGAATTCGACGGCCGTAGGAACAGCGGCATTGGTTAAAAAGCGCGAAATTGATTTGTTGTCTTCGGGTAAGTTTAATCCCGGCGAACAGGTATTAATCCGTTTTCGTTTGCATGCGGATGTGGGTGCGCATGGCTGGGGTTGGGCTATAGATAATTTAAATATTCAAGGAGCTGTCGCGCCGGTGGTACAAACGGTTTTGGCGTTGGAACCGAACGAAGTCCTGAAAGATTTACGCATTTCGCCGAATCCAACCAATGGAAAAGTCAAGGTCGAATGGCCAAGCCATGGCGGTGAAAAAGAATTAACTTTGTCTTTATCAGATCTAACGGGACGCAAAGTTTATGCCCAGCGATTTGCCTTGGACGGGACTTTGTTTAGCCATGAATTAAATTTAGAGGGAATGCCTGTGGGAAATTACATGATTCAAATACAGGTAGGTGATAAATTTGTCAATCGTCGGATTGTGCTGATTAAATAAAATTGATTTTGCGTATCTTTGCATTTTAATTGTTGATGTATGTCTTGGTTTTCAAGAAAAGATAAAGGGATTCAAACCCCTACAGAGTTTAAGCGAGAGGCGCCTGATGGATTGTGGTATCAATGTCCTTCCTGTAAGAAAGCGATTCACACGCGTGAACATCGGTTGTTTGCATTTACTTGTTCGAGTTGTAATTATCATGAAAAAATAGGTTCTCAAGAATATTTTGAGTTGCTTTTTGACATGACTAAATACACGGAATTAGATCCGCAAATGGGTTCTGGGGATCCTTTGAGTTTTGTGGATACGAAAAAATATGTGGACCGTGTGAAAGCGACTGAGTTGACAAGTGGCTTAAAAGATGCGGTTCGATCGGCATATGGGGAAATGAATGGGATTCCGTTGACCATTGCAGCCATGGATTTTAGTTTTATAGGTGGTTCGATGGGTTCTGTGGTAGGGGAAAAGATTTCCCGTGCGATTGATCATTCATTGGCAACTGGAAAGCCCTTTTTAATGATTTCAAGATCTGGGGGAGCTCGGATGATGGAGGCGGGTTTTTCGTTGATGCAAATGGCAAAAACTTCTTCCCGCTTGGCTTTATTGGCCGAGGCTAAAATTCCTTACATTTCTTTGTTGACAGATCCTACGACGGGTGGTGTGACGGCATCTTATGCCATGTTGGGTGATTTTAACATTGCGGAACCTGGCGCTTTGATTGGCTTTGCGGGTCCGCGTGTGATTCGGGAGACGATCGGAAAGGATTTACCAAAGGGATTCCAAAGTGCAGATTTTGTGTTGGATCATGGCTTCTTAGATTTCATTGTGGATCGGAAGGATTTGAAAGATAAATTAAGTTCTCTACTGAGGATGCTGAAATAAATGCTTCTTATTGCGCATAAAAAAAGCCCTTTTCGTAGAAAAGGGCTTTTTTGTTTATGGGTGTAATTGCTTATTCAGCCACCGGAGCAGCGGCAGCAGCTACCACTTTACCACGTGTTTTCTTTTCTTTTTCTGGTGCAGGAATTACATCTTCCACCCCCGCAAAAACGCGTCCGCAATGTTCGCAAACTAAGATTTTCTTTTTGTCCTTGATGTCGGTTTGACGTTGTGGAGGTACAGAACTAAAACATCCACCACAAGCACCACGCTTCACCATGACCACCGCTAAACCATTTCTTGCATTCCCGCGAAGTTTTTCATAGGATTTCAATAAACGTAAATCAACAGATTTTACCGCTTTTTCGCGATCTTTCATTGATTTTTGCTCATCTTCTTCACTCTCTTCGATGATCACTTCTAATTCTTTTTGCTTAATTTCTAAGTCTTTTTTCCGCTCAAATAAGGTCGATTCTACCCCAGCGATTTCGTCATTTTTGTTCAAAATTTTGAAATCGATTTCTTTGATTCGCTTATCAGCGATTTCCATTTCGATGCCTTGAAGTTCAATTTCTTTCGAAATGGCTTCAAATTCACGGTTATTACGAACGTTCATTTGTTGATCTTTGTACTTAATGATCAACTTCTCAGATTCCTTTTTCGCGTTTTTATAGTTCGAAATTTGCTCTTCGAAAGACGCGATTTCCTGTTGGAATTTCCCTAAACGAGTCTCCAAGCCCATGATTTCATCTTCTAAATCACGAACCTCTTCCGGCAAATCACCTCGTACTTTTTTGATATTGTCTAAGGCTGAATCGATGGTTTGAAGCTTTAATAATGCTTCTAACTTTTGGGCAATCGTTGTTTCGGTTACTGTAGCCATTATTATTGTTACGTTTTATTACGCGTACCAAACCGGATTGGTCTGGATATCACTTTTAAGAACCGCAAAAGTACTAAAAATATTTGATAAATAATCAAGGATTGCATCCTTTATCATTACTTCAGATTCATAATGCCCGATATCACAGATTACACAGGTATTTTCAGCATCAAAGAATTCATGGTATTTAAAATCTGCACTGATAAAGGCATCAGCACCTTGTTTTTTGGCCTCACCCAATAAAAAACTACCGGCTCCACCGCATACTGCCACGGTCGAAATGGTTTTGGAAAGAAGGGCGGTGTGGCGGAGTTGTTGAATGCCCAACCTTGATTTAATGTAGCGAATGAACTCCTCGGCGCTCATTTCGGTGGGTAATTTTCCAATAAAACCTGAACCTACTTCCTTCCATGCATTTCCAAGTCCATAAGTAAAGTATGAAACTTCCTCATAGGGATGTGCTTGATTCAATGCCTGCAGGATTTTGGACTCTAAATGGGCAGGATAAATCATTTCTACTTTCTTTTCCTGGACGGATTCTGGTTGATTTGCTTGTCCGATAAAGGGATTCGTATGTATTGAAGGCGTGAAACGACCCGTGCCGTCGCTTGTAAAACTACAGGAACTATATTCACCGATATTCCCAGCCCCCGCCTCATGTAAAGCCATTCGAACCGATTCTTCATGCGCGCTTGGAATGAAATAAATTAGGGATTTTAAGGAGTCTTGAAAGGGTTTGAGCACCTGGCCTTCGATGCCTAGTTTTTTGGCTAATTGATAGCTTACCCCGTTGGGCGCATGGTCCAGATTCGTGTGGGAGGCATATAGGGCGATGTTGTGTTGGATTGCTTTAATCACCGTACGTTCCACATAATTTTTTCCTGTTAGACTTTTCAGCCCTTTGAATACAATGGGGTGGTGGGAGACGATTAGGTTGCAACCTTTGGTAATCGCTTCATCTACGACCGCTTCCGTGCAATCCAAACTGATTAGTACCCCCTTTACAGGTGTCTGCCGATTCCCTACGAGTAATCCCGCATTGTCATAGGATTCCTGCCAAGCCAGCGGGGCCCATTCTTCCATCGCGGTACAAATATCTTGAACGGTCATATGTCAAAGGTTTCTTGAAACGGTAAAATTATCGTATATTTATTACAATCTTATTGATTCCCCTGATTTTATGCGTTGTAGACCCGCCTTGATTCTTGTCGAAAGAAATCACATTTTATTAATGAAGTACCAATATGGCAAGGAGTTTGTCTACAACTTGCCCGGAGGTAATCCTGATCCCGGTGAAACCTTAGCTGAAACGATTGTACGTGAATGCCAAGAGGAGTTGAATATCGAAGTGGAAGTGGGGAATTTACTCATGGTTGGCGATATTTTACCTTCCGAAAATCGTGAACCCTCGGTGCATATTTTATTTGAAGGGAAAATCATTTCCGGTATTCCGGTACTTCAACCGGAGCAAACCACCGCCCTCGAATTAGTTTGGGTTTCGATTTCAGAAATCACGAAAATCAATATGTACCCGAATGTTAGCGAAGCATTGCAAGACATGCTATTTCTTCAAAAACCCGGGAAATATGTTGGCGCTATTCGCCAAGCTTGGTTTTAGGCCAAGCAAATGTCCCGAGTAATAAACCGAATAGGCTGGCCAACAAGCCATACCAAATCGCCGGAATATCCGTGGGCGCCACAAAATTATAATAGCCCCAAACACCTAAACCTAACAGCATACTCAAGTGGCTTCCCATCGCAGAAGCTCTCTTCCACCATAATCCCGCATTCAGCGGAATAAATAGTGAAACCAAACTAAAAGCGGAGGCCTCACCTACCAATTCAAATATATTTTGCCTTTCCACCGCCATCCATATACAAGCAAGCGTAACCAAAACGACGGAGATTCGAATCACCGTTAGGACCTGTGCATCTGAAGGGTTTTTTAATAGGGGTTTCCACAAATTTTCGCCCAATACACTTGCAGGAGCTAAAATCGCACCGCTCGTCGTACTCAATAAAGCAGATAGTAAGGCGCCTAGGAATAATACTTGCATTCCATAGGGAGTAAATTTTAAGACTAAATGAGGAATTAACAAAGTGTCCTCGGCCAATAGGCTTGGATATAATCGAACGGCGATGAGTGCAATTAAGAGAGGTAACATGGCGATGGTCAAGTACATGGCACCGGCGGCAAGGCTGGCCTTGGCAGCCACCTGTTGGTTTTTCGCGGACATGACCCGCTGGAAAATATCTTGTTGGGGTATCGACCCCAGCCCAATCGTAATCCAAGCTGCGCCGTAGGTTAACCAATCTTTCCAAGTATTTTCTATTGGTGTAAATTGGAAAAAATGGGCAGGTTGTTTATTTATAAATCCCTGAAAATCAGGTATTTTATCTACTAGCAAATAGGCTAAAAATAGAAGGCCTACGATGAGAATGATGTTATGCAAAAAATCTGTGAAGGAAATCGACCACATGCCTCCTAACAAGGTATAGGTCATGACTAACAAGGCACCTAGCACAATCCCCATCTCGGTGGAAATGGGTAATAAAAGATGAAGTGTTAAGCCTAAAGCGACCAATTGGGCAGAAATCCAACCAAAATACGAGGGGATCATCACCAAGGCCGAAATCTTTTCAGACCACTTTCCAAATCGAATCCGAAAAAAATCACTGAACGTTAGGACGGGTAGGGGATATAATTTTTTGGCGTAAATCGCACCAACTAGAAATAGCCCTAACGCCGCACCAAAAGGCTCCTCGACCACCGCGAGTAATCCTCCCCGAACGAATTCCCTCGGAGCACCTAAAATGGTTTCTGAGCCGAACCAAGTGGCAAAGGTCACCATCGTCGCCAACGCAAATGGCAGGGAACGACCTGCTAATACGAAGTCCTGCGTATTATGAATCCGCTTGCTCGCCCACCAACCCACTGCGAGGTTTAATAACAAATAAAAAATGACAAATCCGACGAGCATCCTGCTAAAAATCAGCACAAAAATAAAGATTTTTATCAGAACCTTTTACCTTTACATGTCTATGAGGAAATATCACCTGCTCGGATACCTATTGTTGCTTGTTGGGAGCCTGTCTTGTTCCAATGCTTCGAGGCATCGGGCCTTCACCCATTCGAGTCTTTCTAAGCAAGCAACCGGAATTTATATTCAAGAACTTGAAAGTCGGAAAGTGGTTTTTCAACACCAGGCCGATCATTTTTTTATGCCAGCGAGTAATGCCAAATTACTCACGTTTTTATTGGCTAATCGCTATCTGCCAACGACCATTCCGAATTTCAAATACCAAGAATCCACAGATACACTGTTCATATGGGGCGCGGGTGACCCAAGTTTTTTAGACCCTCGATTTCAAAACAAGTCTCTATTGGATTTTATGCAGGCTAGTCAAAAGACCTTGGTTTTAGCGGATTCCGATGGACAAATTCCGCCCTTTGGAAGCGGTTGGGCCTGGGATGATTATAACGACGATTATTCAGCCGAAATTAGTTCCCTGCCCATGTACGGAAACCTAGTTCAGTTTTCAAATAAAAAAGGCAAATGGGCCATATCGCCTTCCCGATTTAGTCAGTATGCACAGCCGAATCAAGCAGCCAGCTATGTTCAAAGAGATCGATTGGCAAATCAATTCTCCTTACCTTTTTTGCCACCTGGAAAGGTTTGGGCCCAGCATGTCCCCTTTTTAACCTCATCTACATTAATCGCCGATTTAATTGCGGATACTTTACACCGTACCGTACTTGCCCAAGCTAAACCTTTGCCCATGACGGCAAAAACCTATTATTCAGGCGCATTGGATAGTTTGTTTGTCCCCTTATTGCACGACAGCGATAATTTAATCGCGGAGCAATTACTCGTTATGATTGGCTTCGAGAAATCTTGGGGGCGAAATGCGACAGAAGTGATTAAAGCCTTGGCGAATCAACCGGGAAATGCTTTCCTAAAAGAATTAAAATGGGTAGATGGCTCAGGTTTGTCACGTTATAATTTAGTTCGGCCCAAAGATTTAGTTGATGTGATGCGAAAAATCACCGAAGAAGTGCCGGTTGAGCGTTTGAGCCAACTTCTTCCTGAGTCTGGCAAATCAGGTACGATGAA
>CANHCG010000060.1 GCA_947459055.1 Cytophagaceae bacterium
AAAGTGGACAAGGGGACATCAGGAATTCCTACTGCCTGGATGGCTACTTGGGGTTCGGGTTCGCCGGTTATCGCATTAGGATCTGACATCGATTGCATTCCAAAAGCCTCTCAAAAACCGGGTGTCGCCTTTCGTGCCCCGATGGTCGACGGGGCTCCTGGCCACGGCGAAGGGCATAATTCAGGCCAAGCGGTGATTATTTACGCGGCCATCGCCGTGAAACAAATCATGGAGGAAAATCACTTGCCGGGAACTTTAGTGATTTGGCCAGGGGTGGCGGAGGAATTAGTGGCGAGTAAGGCTTGGTATATTCGGGATGGTTTTTTCAAGAAAGTTGATGCCTGTATTTTCACCCACGTCAGCAGTGATTTCACTTCAGAATATGGAGATAATGGTGGAAACGGATTGGTTAGCGTACAATTCGATTTCGAAGGCGATGCGGCCCATGCGGCGGGTGCGCCTTGGCGGGGTAAAAGTGCATTGGATGCAGTGGAATTAATGGATATCGGTTGGAATTTCAAACGCGAACACCTAAAACCCACCCAGCGCTCCCACTATGTAATTCCCGATGGCGGGGACCAACCAAACGTGGTGCCTTCCAAAGCCTCCGTTTGGTATTATTTCCGTGAAAGAACTTATGAGGATATCTTAAAGAATTTCAAGGCGGGAATCAAAATCGCGGAAGGGGCGGCCATGATGACCGATACAAAAATGTCGTATCAAATGCTAGGTACCGCGTGGCCTGGGCATTTCAACAAGCCAATGGCCGAAGCGATGTACAAAAATATTCAGCGGGTGGGTATGCCAACTTGGTCCGAAGACGACGAAAAATTAGCCTTAGCCGTCCAAAAACTCTTAGAAGCACCTGCCAAAGACAATGCAGGTAGACCCATTCACGGCATGAAAAAATCTTTGGATACATTAAAGGGCTCTGTGCAGTTTTCATGGGGTGGTGGCTCAGATGACATTGCAGATATTTCATGGAACGTTCCTACCATTGTATTGCGCTACCCAGCTAATATACACGGTACCAAAGGCCATCATTGGGGTGACGCGATCGCGATGGCTACGCCTATTGCGCACAAGGGAACATTGGCAGGCGCGAAAGCGACGGCCTTGACTCTCGTGGATATGTTCACCAACCCAAACATTTTAGCAAAGGCGAAGGAGTACTTCACTAATGTTCAAACGAAGGATCAAAAATATATTCCATTCATTACCGACAAAGATCCTGCACCGATCCACCTGAACAAAGAAATCATGGATCAATACCGAGATCGGATGCGACCGTTTTATTACGACCCAACGAAATATTCCACCTACCTAGAACAATTAGGGATTAAATACCCAACTTTATCCAACTAGCCTGTATGAAAAAATATACCCTTTTATTTGTCTGCCTTTCCTTTTTTGCCCTCGCGCAATCAATTCCAAGTCCAAAATCTCATTTCGGTTTCGCGATTGGGGATAATTACCACCTAGCTACGTTTACACAAACGGAGGCCTATTTGAAAAAAGTTGCCGCAATTTCGCCCCGTATGAAATTGCAATCCATCGGAAAAACCGAAGAAGGACGCGATCAATACATGGTCATTGTGTCTGATCCGGCGAACATCAAGAATTTGGCTAAATATAAGGCCATTTCCCAAAAAATGGCCCGAGCCGAAGGACTTTCAGAATCCGAGGCGAGTCAATTAGCCAAAGAGGGAAAAGCAGTCGTTTGGATTGACGGAGGCCTACATGCCACCGAGACCGTGGGAATTCACCAATGGATTGAAACAGTATATCAGTTTTTGACGCGCAACGATGAAGAAACCCAACGCATTCTCAAAAATACCATTATCCTCTTTGTTCATGCCAATCCGGATGGGCAGGAATTGGTATCTTCTTGGTACATGCGGAATGCGGATACGTTGAAACGGTCCTACGCAAATTTGCCACGTTTGTACCAAAAGTACATTGGGCATGATAATAATCGTGATTTTTACATGATGAACATGAGTGAGTCGAAGAATATGAGTCGCCAACAATACATCGAGTGGATGCCTCAATTCCTCTACAACCACCATCAAACCGGTCCGCTTGGAACGGTTGTCGCCGGACCACCTTATCGCGATCCATTCAATTACGTGTATGATCCTTTATTAATAACAGGGATCGATGCCTTAGGAGCGGCGATGAGCAGTCGGCTAAATGCCGAAGGAAAACCTGGCTACACCATGAAGGGCGGATCCGTTTATTCGACTTGGTGGAATGGCGGTTTGCGGACGACGGCTTATTATCATAACATTGTCGGGGTTTTAACTGAGATTATTGGAAGTCCTACGCCGATGAAAATTCCATTGGTTCCGCAGCGATTAATCCCTAATAGTGGTTTGCCTTTCCCGATTATGCCACAAAAATGGTTGTTCCGAAATTCCATTGACTATTCGATTTCGATGAATTATGCGATGCTAAATCATGCCGCTCGCTATAAAGATGAGGTGCTGATGAACATTTATAAGATGGGTCGGAAATCGATCGAAAACGGATCTAAGGATTATTGGACGCTTTCGCCGAAAAAAGTCGAATCCATCCAAGAATTATACCGGACGGACATTAAGAATCCGGAGGCGCGGATCGATACCTTGCCTATGGCCTATTATGCGAAGATTTATCAAAATCCAGGCTTGCGTGATCCACGTGCCTATGTGGTTCCGGCGGATCAAAGTACCTCAGCGGTGGCATTTATTAATATTTTGATTCAAAGTGGAATTCGGATTGAGAAGGCAAAGACGGCCTTTGAGATTGCAGGTAAAAAATACCCGGCAGGTTCCTATGTGGTGAAAACGAATCAGGCCTTCCGTCCGCATGTGTTGGACATGTTTGAGCCACAAGACCATCCAAATGATTTTCTGTATCCGGGCGGACCGCCGGTACGTCCTTATGATGCGGCGGGTTGGACGCCAGCCTATACGATGGGGGTGAAATTTGATCGAATTTTAGAGGCGGTGGATGTGCCTTTGGAAACCTTGGCGTACGGGGTGTTGGAAAAAGCGCCAGGGGGATTTCCTGCGGGTAACTTTGCATATTATGGTTTTTCAACCCAGGATAATGCATCGTTTACGGTGGTGAATGAGGCCTTGAAAGCGGGATTGGAATTGACGAAAAATAAGGATCATTTTGTCCTAAAATCCTCGGAAGCGGTGAAGAAATTATTGGCAGATGCTTCCTTGAAATATGGGATTCAGGTGCAGGGTTTATCGGCGAGTTCGGCGACGATTCCGGTGAAAACTCGTCGGATTGCTTTATGGGATACCTATGGCGGGTCGATGTCGGCTGGCTGGGTGCGTTGGATTTTGGAACAGCATCATTTTAGCTTTAGTTTATTATATGCCAAAGAAATTGACCTAGGGAATTTGAAGTCCAAATACGATGTCATCGTGTTTATGGGTGGAGCGATTCCGGGTATAAAAGGTCAGGCTGTTAATCGGGATGATTATTATGAAAGAGAACCGAAAGAAGCAGATATTCCGTCGGAATACCATGCGCAAATGGGCAGGATTACGGAGAAATCAATTCCATCATTGAAGGCCTTTTTGGAAGCGGGAGGGGATATTGTGACGATTGGTTCCAGTGCGAATTTAGCCTATCATTTGGGATTGCCCGTGCGGAATGCTTTAATGGAAATGGTAGGTGGCAAGGAGCGGAATTTACCTGGGGAGAAATTTTACATTCCAGGCAGTGTGATGCAGGTGGCCGTGGATCCGGATACGCGGGCGAACTGGGGCATGTCGACGAAGGCCGATGTCTATTTTAGCATGAGCCCGGTGTTTAAATTACAGCCAGATGCGATTGCCCAACAGGTCTTAAAACCCTTAGCTTGGTATGCGTCAGACAAAACCTTACGAAGCGGTTGGGCCTTTGGTCAGGCCTATTTACAGGATGGCGTGGCGGCATTTGAGGCGAAAGTTGGCGCCGGCAAATTATTCGTCTATGGCCCTGAAATCACTTTTCGTGGGCAAACACATGGAACGTTTAAACTATTATTTAATCAATTATATCAATAAGCAAGGTGGCTAATAGGTTAAAAATTTAATATGAAATTATGGGTCAAAGCCTTTAGTTTTGCGTCCAATGTTCAATCCTAACAAAACCATTGACCCATATCCGCTCATGAAAAAATTTATTGCTTACTTTTTTGCTGGCCTTTTGGCTCTTCTTTGTCTAATTGGCATTGTCTTTTTTGAAAAAGATGTTCCTTTAGCGGATTTAAAACCTTTGTATGCGAATGAGCATTCTAAATTCATCCCGCTGATGGGCATGGATGTACATGTGCGGGATGAGGGTCCTTTGACGGATTCCATACCTTTAGTTTTATTGCATGGCATGTCGTCCTCGTTGAATACTTGGGACAGTGTAGCTTATTTTTTAAAGGACCAACGGCGCGTCATTAGCGTAGATTTACCAGGTTTTGGTATGACCGGGCCGAATCCTGACAATGTCTATAATTTTAAGGTGTATAATCAGTTTTTGGATTCCTTGACGGCTCGAATGGGTATTAATCGGTTTGTTCTCGCTGGAAATTCGATGGGCGGGGCGATTTCTTGGAATTACGCGGTGACGCATCCGAATCGATTGAAGCAATTGGTGCTCATTGATGCGGCAGGCTATCCTAAAACGAAGGAGAAAGGAAGCCTAGGGTTTTTGATTGCATCGACGCCCGTATTGAATAATTTATTGCTCTATTTTACCCCCAAAGCACTCGTTCGCAAGAGCTTGGAGTCCATCTATTTTGATCAATCCAGGGTGACGGATGAGCAAGTGACTCGTTTTCATGACATTGTCGTTCGCGAAGGAAATCGGGCGGCAGCCTTGGAAATTTTCAAACATGGTTTTGGAAAGCCAACAGAAAAAATAAGTGATGTCAAAGTACCCACTTTGATTCTTTGGGGAGATCATGATTTTGTGATTGATGTGTCGAATGCGGATCGCTTTGAAAAGGATATTCTGGGTAGTAAAAAAGTAATTTTTCCGAACGTGGGCCATGTGCCGATGGAGGAAATTCCTCAGCGCCTAGCGCAAGAAATCAAAACCTTTGTCCAACCTTAATATGTACCGTTACCTTCTTTTAATCCTTTTCTTAAGTCTTCAGGTTTCTGCTCAGAACAAGAAGTTTAGTTTTATTGCTTTCGGGGATATGCCCTATCGAGTACCGGGAGATTATCCGAAATTCGAACGGATGATTCAGCGCATTAATCAGGAAAAACCGGCATTTACATTGCATGTGGGTGATTTTAAATCAGGTTCAACGCTCTGTTCGAATGATTATTTTGAGCGAATGCGTACCTATTTCACAACATTTGAGCAGGCCATGGTATATACACCGGGAGATAATGAATGGACGGATTGTGATCGGAAATTGGCTGGGGAATACGTCCCAGAGGAACGATTGGCTGTCTTACGTAAGTTATTTTTTGCGAAACCCGTGAGTTTCGGGAAAAAGCAAATGAAGCTATTCTCTCAGGCTCAGATGCCAGGTTTTGAGACTTTTGTTGAGAATAATGCTTGGACGCATGAGGGAATTCAATTTGCGACGATCCATTTGGTGGGATCCAATAATCATTTTAAAACGGATTCATTGGCAAATTTGGAATTTGTGGGGCGGGAAAAGGCTAATTTGGCTTGGTTGGACTATTTATTTGCGCAGGCTGAAAATCAAAAGGCGATTGTGCTGGCCACGCAGGCAGATATGTTTTATATGGGCATGAAGCCGAGCAAGGGATTTGAGAAAATTATTGAGAAATTGACTGTTTTAAGCCAGGCCTATAAAAAACCAGTGTTATTGGTGAACGGTGATTCCCATCGCTTTATTACGGATAAGCCCTTGTTGATCAATAATCAAAAAGTCACCGTGATGAATTTCACGCGGGTACAGGTTTTCGGTGATGGAGAAATGGCGGCGGTGAAAATTACGTATGATCCGAAGGCGTCGCAGTTGTTCGTGGTGGAGCAATTGATGATTGATTAACGATTTAGCCACCTTTTACGCGGATTCATTTTATGTAAACTTGGTCATATGTCTTTCAAAAAAATAAGCTTCCTACTCTTCTTATTTTCCTCCTTTATTAGCATAGGTCAGGTTCAAGATCAGGCAAAAATTCGTGTGGATTTGTCCAAAACAAAGGAGAAAATGAAGCCTATTTATGCGTGGTTTGGTTATGATGAACCTAATTATACGTACATGAAAGATGGCAAAAAATTGTTGTCTGAAATTGCGGCCTTAAGTCCAGTTCCAGTTTATGTACGGGCACATAGTTTATTGGTCAGTGGCGATGGAGTTCCGTCATTAAAATGGGGGTCTACGAACGCGTATACCGAAGATGCTCAAGGAAACCCGATCTATGACTGGACGATTATTGACAAGATTTTTGATACCTATGTGGAAAGGGGCATGAAACCTTTGGCACAGATCGGCTTTATGCCCGAGGCTCTTTCCACGCATCCGGTTCCTTATAAGCATTTTTGGAAACCGGGGGATAAATACAATGACATTTACACCGGCTGGGCTTACCCGCCCAAAGATTATAAAAAATGGGGGGAATTAGTTTATCAGTGGGTTAAGCATAGTGTTGCGCGCTATGGTCAAAAAGAAGTGGAAAGTTGGTATTGGGAGCTTTGGAATGAACCCGATTATTCCTATTGGAAAGGTACTCCAGCGGAGTTTTTCAAACTCTATGATTATGCGGCGGATGCGGTGAAACGGGCATTGCCAACGGCAAAAATTGGTGGATCGGATGTCACAGGTAATGGCATGAAATTCCAAGATGCTTTTTTAAAACACTGTTTGTTTGATACCAATTATGTGACAAAAAAAATAGGTTCGCCACTGGACATTATTTTATTTCATGCCAAAGGATCCCCAAAATTGGAGCAGGGTAAAGTTGTCATGAGCGCTCGGGCCCAGCTCAAAAATATCGAAGACAATTTGAAGGTCATCCGAGCCTACCCGCAATTAAAAAATTTACCTATCGTTATCGGGGAATCTGATCCGGAAGGTTGCGCAGCTTGCGGGATGGCCACCAATCCACAAAACGCTTATCGGAATGGAACAATGTATTCAAGCTATACGGCGGCGACTTTTGCACGTAAGTTTGAATTGGCTAAAAAATATGAGGCCAATTTAATTGGTGCCGTCACATGGGCCTTTGAATTTGAGAACCAGCCCTGGTTTTATGGCTTTCGGGATTTAGCTACCAATGGCGTAGATAAGCCGGTATTGAATGTATTTCGAATGTTTGGGAAGATGCAAGGGGATTTTGTGGAGGCGAGTTCGGACCATGCTTATTCGCTGCAAATGGCATTGGATTCGAGCTTTCGAGGGGCAAAAACAGATATCGGAACGCTCGCCACACGGCAAAAAAATACCGCTTCAGTTATGGTTTGGAATTACCATGATGTGGATAAAAAGGGCGAATCGACTCAAGTTTCCTTGGAAATAGCGGGGATTAAAGCTAGCTCGGCTACCTTGACACATTACCGAATCGATGATGAGCATAGCAATAGCTATGAGCTTTGGAAAAAAATGGGTTCGCCTCAAGCACCCACTGCTTTACAAATAGCAGCACTTGAAAAAGCGGGGCAATTGACCCAAGTTAACAAGCCCCAAAAAGTTTCGATTTCGAAAGGGCGATTAAACCTATCGACCGATTTACCTCGGCAGGCGGTTGATTTATTTCAGGTGATTTGGTGATTTAGCGACCTGAAAAATTTAGTATTTCACTAAAAAATAAGCCTCTATTTGTTTTTCCAATAATTGGCCAAGCTTGAACCATTTATATTCATCACCGGGCCGAAAATAGCCGCAGGCAGACCTACCGTAGCTACTTTTCCCATGGCCATCGCTAAGCCAGAGGCTAATCCTGCATTTTGCAAACCTACTTCAATGGCGATCGTTCTACAATCTTTTTCAGGCAAACGGGTCAGTTTTCCTCCCCAATACCCTAAAATAAAGCCAATGATGTTGTGTAAAAAGCAAGCTAAAACAAGTAGTGGGCCAACTGAAATTAGTGCATCCCTGCCATTAGCCGTTATAATAATGATGATCAATCCAATACTAATCATAGAGATAAGGGGCAATTGCTCTTGAAACCAAGCCCATTTATTCCCAATGATACGGTTGTAAATAACGCCTAAAACAATTGGGATTAAGATTAATTTACTGATTTCCCAAATCATGG
>CANHCG010000061.1 GCA_947459055.1 Cytophagaceae bacterium
AAAAGTCTCCGACTTGCAGGTTTTCAATAAAACCGCCTTTGTCGATTCGCTCTTCGCAAAAAAATAATTATTTATTTTGTTCCTTAGCCCAGGTATCTTTTAAGGTAACCGTCCGATTAAATACCAAACGCTCCGCTGTCGAATCAGGATCCAAGCAATAATAGCCTTTTCGTATAAATTGAACTGCTTCGCCTATTTCTGCCTCACGCAAACTCGGTTCCACATAGACTTTATCTAGGACTTGCAACGAATCAGGATTGATGAACTTTAAAAAATCATCCCCTAACTCGGAAGCATCCTCCACAATCAAAAGGCGATCAAACAAGCGAACCTCCGCCTCTACCGCATGGGGAATGGATACCCAATGAATGGTTCCTTTGACATGAATTCCTGAAGTGTCTTGTCCAGATTTGCTGTTAGGCAAATATTGAGCATGAATTTCCTTCACAGAACCATCCGGATTTAATTCAAAATGGTCACATTGGATGATATAAGCGCCTTTGAGTCGAACCAAAAGCCCAGGTCCCAAGCGGAAAAACTTCTTCGGTGGATCCACCATGAAATCTTCGCGTTCGATATATAGTTCTTTTGAAAAGGGAACAATGCGTTTTCCCGAGTCTAGATCTTCCGGATTGTTTTCGATGGCCAAATCCTCTACTTGTCCATCTGGATAATTCGTAATCACTAATTTGACAGGATCTAAAACAGCCATTACGCGGTCCGCACTTTTATTCAAATCCTCCCGAATACAAAATTCTAATAAACTTAAATCAATTAAATTGTCGCGTTTCGCCACACCGATCCGATCGCAAAAATTTCGAATGGAGGCGGCGGTGAAGCCACGCCGACGTAAACCCGAAATCGTAGGCATGCGCGGATCGTCCCATCCATGAACGATTTTTTCATTGACCAATTGCAGTAATTTCCGCTTACTCATCACCGTATGCGATAAATTCAAGCGCGCAAATTCATATTGATGGGAGGCGAAAATAGCTAGTTTATCAATAAACCAATCATATAAGGGCCGATGCACATCGAATTCCAATGTACAAATCGAATGCGTAATCCCTTCCATCGAATCACTTTGACCATGGGCAAAATCGTACATCGGATAAATACACCAGGCATTTCCGGTCCGGTGATGTGCTACATGACGAATCCGGTACATCAAAGGATCGCGCATGTGCATGTTTGAATGAGCCATGTCGATTTTTGCCCGAAGCACCTTGGCGCCATCAGGATATTTTCCAGCCCGCATATCCTGAAATAATGCGATATTTTCATCTACCGAACGATTCCGAAAAGGACTTTCGGTACCAGCACTCGTGGGGGTTCCTTTTTGGGCTGCAATTTCCTCCGCTGAGGAATCATCCACATAGGCTAAGGATTTTTTAATCAACTCCAGCGCGAATTCATATAATTGTTCGAAATAATTCGAGGCATATAATTCGTTGGCCCAAGTAAAACCAAGCCATGAAACATCTTTTTTAATTGACTCCACGTATTCGGTTTCCTCGGTCATCGGATTCGTGTCATCAAAACGCAAATTGGTTTTACCACCAAACTTTTGCGCAAGTCCAAAATTCAAACATATACTTTTCGCGTGACCTATGTGCAAGTAGCCATTCGGTTCAGGAGGAAAACGGGTAAAGATTCCTTGAGGATATTGTCCAGCAGCTAAATTTTCTTGGACAATTTCTTCTAAAAAATTCAATGATTTGGGCTTGGAATCTTCCATGAACGCGATAATTGATTAGGATGAAAATAGAACCTCAAAAATAAACATTATTTATACATCTTACATAATAAGAGTTAAATATTAGCGTTTTGTAAAATATCGCCAAAAAGATGACCAATTGATAAATTTCTTCTTTAATTTGAAAAAAAATATTTAACTTGTCAATTGAAAAATTAAGCATTGATTTCTTTGCATATCTACTCAAATTATTTCCTAAAAAATGAATACATTTTTAAAGTTCACCCTGACAGCCTGCCTAATTTCCTTAGGCTTCACAATGTTTGCGCAAACGCCTAAAATTAATGGGTCAACTGCGGCAGAAATTCATGGCTATACTGGCAAATCTGTCAAATTTGAAGCCTCAGGATGCCCAACGACCTCGATTTATGTATGGAAATATTCCACTAAATCGGTTTCGACACAAGATACTTGGGCTGGTGCATTTCAAACAGGGTCAGGTACGGGAGAAAATCCGGTAACAGCTTTTACCGTTCCTTTAGGAGGACCTTCTGATCCGAATCAACCAGAAATTCATTCGCCTTTAGTTTATACCGTAAATTGCAAGGACACCACATCAAATATTGTTAGTCCTTCATCGGCCAAAGTTACTGTTTTTATGGTGCGTCCATCTTACAGACCGGCTGATATTGTCCCGTCTCAACGTGTTTGTACCAATGTAACTAATCCAGCTAGTGGAAGTATTGTTTTAAGTGCCTATGGATGTAAGCAATCAATTACATGGACCTTACCAAATGGACAAACAATGGTAACGAATTCAAACGATTTACGAGTTGAATTTTCTGACCCTAAGTTCACCAATGGAAACTATGCGGCGGAATGTAACTATCCTTCGGTTACCAACGAAAATACTGCAGATGTAATTGTCGGTTTGAAGTCTCAAAAAACGTTGGAATTCAACATCAAAAAAGCTTTTCGTTTAGATCGTACCGTTAATATCACGGGTACCGGTAAGACAAATGGTACAGGTACCACACAAGAGATTTGCAAGGGCACACTCAATACACTGACTTGGGATATCCCAAGTACATACTTAGATAAATTTGGTTTCCAATGGTTAAAAGATAATTCAGGACAAATTGGTTCTGCGGCTGTTGCTCCATTCCCTAACACGAATACGATGCAAGCTAGCATTCCAGGTACTTATCGTCTTCGAATTACTGCAGATGCAGCATGCGGAGGTGTACAAGATTCCAATCCAATTACGATTAGTATTGTAGATTTACCTAAGCCTAGTATAGCCGGAAATTCATCTTATTGCTTAGATGGAACAACCTCTTTATCTGTAGATGAAGCATCACTTACACAGAATGTAGGATACTTAGGAGTAACAAAACCAGCGTCTTACACATGGTACGTAAATGGAGTGGAGGATGCGACCTTAGGAGCTAGTTCTAGCATTACATTGAATAAAAATGTTAAAATTCAAGTTGGTTATATGTCTAATGCCAATTGCCCATCTGAATTATCTTCTGAAGTGGCCGTTGTAAATTATGAGCGCCCAGCTACGCCAACCATTACAGCCAAAACAAAATTAGGATTCTGCTTAGGCACACCGATCGCAGCCGTCTTAGAGTCCTCTAAAAATACTACGGGAGGCACCATTTATGAGTGGAGTACTACCGCTTCTACTGCAAGTGTAAATATCGATAAAGCAGGTTTATATACCGTTCGGGTTAAAGATGATAATGGATGTTTCTCATTGTTCTCTGCTCCAACCGAAGTAAAGGTACTTCCATTGCCAGCTGCGCCAGTTATCGCAGCAAACTCAGCTACTATTTTCTGTACCAAATCAGATGCAGGAGCCATCAATGCAGTTTCAATTACAGCTACATCAGCGAATGACGTTATTTGGAGCACATCCTTTCAAGGAAAGGTATTAGCAGATGTGAAAAATAGCGGTACATATTCAGCAACTGCGAAGGATGCGAATGGATGTATATCACTTGTATCTAACTCAGTAAAAGTAGTAAACCAACCAAATCCAAGTTTAGGATCTGCTTCCATCGCCAAAGAAGGTGTGTATAACTTAAAAGCTTTAAATTTCCCTGCTTCAGATGGTTCAGGAACCGCTGGGGATTTTGAATGGAAATTTGGCTCAAGTATATTAAATTCTAAGGTAGCCGTTGCCAAAGTTTTATCCGGTGGCGATTATACGGCACGTCGTAAATACAACTACACAATTGATGGAACCACATTAACATGTTTCACAGATGCGGTACGTTATTCATATGGTGTAGATCCTGAATTCAAAGGGGTAGCGATTTATCCGAACCCAATCACTGGCTCAAAGGTTAACATCCAAACCCTTGAAGATTGGTCTAGCGCCGAAGTAACCATTTATGACATGGTAGGCCGTCCGGTGTATAGCGGAAGATTAGGAAGTACTGAATTAGCCAATGAATTAAATGTAAATGGGTTAGGAAATGGCATTTACATTGTTCAAATCAAAGGAAGCGGTGAAAAATCATTCATCAGCAAAGTAATTGTGAACAAATAATTTCAATAGCAACTTACTAAAAGCCACCCGTAACGGTGGCTTTTTTTATGTAAAAATCACTATGAGAATACTCATTACCCTCCTATTGTTCATTTCATTGAGTAGCAATGCCCAATGGATACCATTAGGACTCGAAACACAATCATCTTTCCGTGCCATCAAGGCTTATAAAAATCATATTTGGATTGGAGGTACGAAAGGAACCGTTATTCATTCGGCAGACCAAGGGAATAGTTGGTCAATCCAACAAGTAGCTGGGGCCGAGAAATTAGACTTCAGAGATCTAGCCATTCTCAATGATCAAGAAGTAATCCTCATGAGTGCTGGCTTATCCCAAGAAAAGGCTGCAAAGCTATATAAAACAACTAATGGCGGACAAACCTGGGAAATCCTATATGAAACAAATGAACCCGGTTATTTCTTTGATGCCATCACATGGAATACCAAAAGCCTAGATGGATTAATCGTTGCAGACCCCAAGGATGGAAAATTTTCTTTTTTCAAATTGACAGACAAAGGTAAAAAGATAGAACTGCAAACTGCTATTCAATTTCCATCGTTGTTAACCCGAGAAGCGGCTTTTGCGGCTAGTGGATCTAGTTTAATTTCAAAGCCTTCAAATGACTATTTCTTAGTTACCGGCGGATCACAAAAAGCTAGAATATATCAAAGTAAGGATAAAGGAAGGAATTGGATAACGCGTGCTGAAGTTTGTTGCACCGACTCCAGTAGTGGATTTTTTAGCATCGCCGCGAAAAACAAACAACATCTAATGGCTGCCGGAGGTAATTATTTACGGATTCATGAAAATACGCTACCTATGATGGAATCCATCGATGGGGGCAAAAAATGGAGTCCCTTAGCCAATTCCCCAGATTTTTACATTGAAAAAATCGTCTATAGTAAGCCCTATTGGATCGTTACAGGACCCAGTCGGAGCGCTGCGTATCATGAAGAGTTAAAGGAATGGAGAAAGCTACCCGAAAGTCATTTTCATAACATCATTCAGGTAAAGAATATGTTAATTGGGGTAGGAGGAAAAGGGCAATTAGGTAAACTCCCAATTGCCCAAATCGATGCTTTATTTCTTTCTAAAAAATAAAGAAATAGGAGTTCCGTCTAATTTAAACGCCTTCCGCATTTGATTTTCCAAATAGCGCTCATAACTTTCCTTAATGTATTGAGGCAAATTACAAAAGAAAATAAAGGTTGGATAAGGCGTGGAAACCTGCGTACAATATTTGATTTTGATGTACTTCCCTTTCCAAGCGGGAGGTGGGTAACTTTGAATTACGTCCAACATTACGTCATTTAATTTAGACGTCGAGATCTTTTGAGAACGGTTTTCATAGACTTCTAACATCTTTTCCAACACTTGGAAAATACGCTTCTTCTCCATTACCGACGTAAAAATAACCGGCATATAATTAATCGGCGCTAATCGCTCCTTAATCGCATTCTCTAATTTAACAGCCGTATTCGTGTCCTTTGCCACCAAGTCCCACTTATTCACCATGAGGACAATGCCTTTTTTAGCCTTATCCGCCATACTGATAATATTCATATCCTGCGCCTCTAAACCCGTTAATGGATCAATCGTGGTTGCATCGATCAAAATAATCGCAATGTCACACTCCTCCAAGGCTTTAATCGAACGCAAGACTGAATAATATTCGATATTATCGTCGATACGTGCCTTCCGACGAATTCCCGCCGTATCTGTGATGATGAAATCTTTGCCATACAAGGTATACCGATTTTGAATCGCATCCCGGGTAGTTCCAGCCATATCTGTTACAATCGAACGATCACGGCCTAACAAGGCATTTAAAAAGGAGGATTTACCCACATTTGGCCGACCTAAAATCGCCACACGAGGAACACCCGCCTCCGGATTTTCAACGCCCTCATCGATAAAATGAGAAACCATTTCATCGAGCATGTCCCCTGTTCCGCTTCCGCTTTCTGCGGCAATTGGAAATGGATCCCCTAAACCCAACTCATAAAATTCGGCGGCAGCAAAGGCTTTTTCGTGTGTATCTGCTTTATTGGCTATCAATAGAACGGGTTTCTTTGACTTACGAAGCACTTTGGCAAAATCCTTATCTAAATCTGTTAATCCGGTTTGGCAATCGACCACAAACAATAGAACGGCGGCCTCTTCGATAGCTAATTCCACTTGTTCGCGAATCGCACCTTCAAAAATATCCTCAGACCCATGCACATAGCCGCCCGTATCGATGACTGTAAAAAACTTACCTGTCCACTGGCCATATCCATAATGACGATCCCGAGTCACCCCGGAAAGATTGTCCATAATGGCTTTCTTTTGTTCAATCAATCGATTGAAAAGTGTTGACTTCCCCACATTAGGCCGACCTACAATTGCAATAATATTTGACATTTCTTTTGAAATTAATCGAGCGTATACCCGAATGAACGCAATTTATCAGCTTTCCCGCGCCAGTCTGGCTCCACCTTCACAAATTGCTCTAAAAATACTTGTTTACCAAAAAACTTCTCCAATTCAGCACGGGCCTGAATCCCCACTTTTTTTATACTTTCTCCCTTATGACCAATCAAAATAGCGCGCTGGGAAACACGCTCCACATAAATTTCCGAAGAAATCCGAATGATTTTTTCCTCTTCTTTAAAGGCCGTCACCACCACTTCACAGGAATAGGGAATTTCCTTTTTGTAATTCAAAAAGATTTTCTCCCGAATCATCTCTGCGGCAAAAAATCGCTCAGGCTTATCGGTTAACTCATCTTTATCAAAAAATGGCGGATGCACAGGCAATTGATTCACCACATGCGTAAATATTTCCTCCAAATGAACCTTCTCTTGCGCTGAAATTGGCAAAACAGGTTTTCCAGGAAAGACCCCTTGCCAATAACTCAAACATTCTTGTAATCGCTCCGAATCAACTAAATCGATTTTATTCACTAAAACCAAAATCGGAGTTTCTGTTTGATCCTTCCAACTGGTCAAAAATTCCAAATCCTCATAGGTATCAAACACATCTGTCACATACAACACCACATCAGCATCTTCCAACGAATTTCGAACAAACTGCATCATGGATTTGTGCAATTCGTATTTTGGTAATAAAACCCCAGGTGTATCCGAATAAACAATTTGATATTCTGTACCATCTTGGACACCATTCAGCATTCCAAGGATTCTATGGCGGGTTGTTTGGGCTTTTGAACTAACAATGGACAAGCGTTCTCCGACAAGAGCATTCATCAACGTACTTTTGCCTACATTGGGTTTTCCTATAATACTTATAAAACCAGCCTTGTGTTGATGATCCATAATTTTTAACAAAGATACTTGTTTTTCCCGAAAAAACCCTGCATATTTGCACTCCCAATTAGATCGCGGGGTGGAGCAGTTGGTAGCTCGTTGGGCTCATAACCCAAAGGTCGTCAGTTCGAGTCTGGCCCCCGCTACAAAGAGGACAAATCATACGGTTTGTCCTCATTTTTTTTATAGATCGACCACTTAATAAATTTCTAGCCGTTAAATAATTCATTTAGCGATTACATAGCGCTTTTATTTAGGTTTGTTTCAAATTACCCTGAAACAATCCAATGAAATCAGAAATTAAATTACCAGGTTTAGAACATTGTCCCATTCAGGACATCGTCTACATCGAAGGAAGAGGAAACTACAGCATTGTGTTTTTAGCTAACAAAAAACAAATCATCATCGCCAAAACCCTCAAGAAATTTGAAGCACAATTTCGACTGCATTCCTTCATCCGAATTCATAAATCCTATTTGATCAACAAAGACAACATTCCTGCCTTCAATGCCCAGCAATGTGTGGAAGTACCCACCACCCTTGGAAATTCCTTGCCTATATCCCGTCGTAAATTAGAAATGGTTCGACAAAACCTCGGATAAAAAGAATTCATCTTTCACCTACATAAAAAAAGGGTC
>CANHCG010000062.1 GCA_947459055.1 Cytophagaceae bacterium
CCTTAGAGGACTTAGCTACTGAAATTTATTACGAGCAACCAACAGATTCCTTAGAGGACTTACCTACCGAAATTTATTACGAGCAACCAACAGATACATTAGAGGAGATTCAGGAAGAAAACTCAGCATCTGTATCAAATACCAGTCCACAAGAAGAACAAAAGGCTGAATTACCCGAAGACAAAGCGATCGAATCGTCGGCAGCACCAAGTTTGGAAACCGTAAAAGCAACTTCCGTCGATTCGATATCAGAACCTGTTTTTGAAGTCAAAAATCTCATGGAAATGTATGCTGAATCACCAGAAGAACGGGTTTTTGAAACCATCAAAACAGAAGACCCCAGCCTAAAGGACCGAATTCATACCAATATGACCTCGTCTTTGGCGGAGACATTGCCCCTGTTTCAAAAAATCAATTACATCCAACATTTATTTGATGGCCAAGCCGAACATTTAGATCACATCATTCGCTACATCGATCATGAATACAACCAAGAAGATTGGAAAGCTTATTTAAATGAACGTTTTGCCGCGTATCAACGAGCAGAAAATGCCGAAATTTGGCAAGAATTATTCGATACGATCGAACGGAAATTCAATTAATCGATCTATTTTATCAGTTTTTTAGCGCCCTAGCAGGTAAAAAGCCAGTAGTTTCATGTCATGATGAAACTACTTTTTTTATGTATGGGCATGTTGAGTTATCAGGGGATTTGGGGACAAGAGCCTGAGCTCATCGAAGCAGAGGAAAAGCAGAGTACCTGGAATTATTATTTGCAAAATCCAATCGACATCAATCATGTCAAAGAATCAGAACTCGAAAATCTGCAAATACTTAGCCCAAAACAAATAAAAGCCTTTTTGGAGCATCGAAGCCTTATTGGCCTGTTTGAATCGATCTATGAATTGCAGACAATTCCACACTGGGATATGGCCCTTTTACGCCAGATTCAAGTATTTTTAGTATGCCAACAACCCTCAAAAAAATGGTATCATCCCGACCAAAGCCGGCAACAGGTTTTGCTTCGATGGGAACAAAGCCTCGAACAAAAAAAAGGATTTTCTCCTCCAGATGCTCGAAGTAAAACGCGCTATGAAGGAGAGGCTTGGAGCCACTTCATGCGCTATCGAAGTCAATTCAATAGCCATATTCGAGGAGGCTTGCTATTTCAAAAAGATTCGGGTGAGGTTTCTTGGGCCGATTTTACGAGTTTTTTCATCGAAATAAAAGCTCGAAAATACATCGACAAAGTAATTATCGGCGATTTTATAAACCAATGGGGCCAAGGACTTATCCAAGCGGGGGGATTTTCCTTGGGCAAAAGTTATGAGAGTATTAAATCAACTCAAAAATTTCATCTAGGTGCGATTCCCTATAGTTCTTCTGGTGAAAATGGTTTTTACCGAGGAGCTAGTCTAATGTTTCATATCGGCTCTTTGCAAGGTCAAAGTTTTTTTTCTTATCGCAAATTAGATGCCTATGTACGTGGCGATAGCACCTTTACGTCCTTTATTACAGATGGCTACCATCGAACACTTACGGAAATAAGCCACCTAGAAAATGTGCATGAATTTACAAAAGGTGTTCATCTGCAATGGAATTGGCCAAAAAGTAATACGCAGCTATATGCCAACCATACCTTTAGTGGGTACAACCTTCCCAAAGCCCCTTCTGCCCTAGCCTATAAACAACAAGAATGGCATGGAAACACCGTGATTACTTATTCGATGGGTATTCAAATCCCTATCCGCTCGATTCGTTGGATGGCCGAAGTCGCCAGCAATGGACTCAAAGGGCTTTCATTTATTCAAGGGGCAGCTACGGCACTCAACAAGCAAATTGACTTTTCATATGTCTTGCGCATGTATTCGCCTGCCTTTTATAGTCCGATGGCACAAGCTTTTTCGGAAAATTCGACCACAGGTAATGAAATGGGTTTGTTTATTGGAAATCAAATAGCCTTTTCAAAGCGCAGTAAACTCTCATCCTACATCGATTTTTTTGCCTTTCCAGGCCAAAAATTCCAAGTGAGTGAAAGAAATACTTGGGGCTGGGAATTTGTCAGTCGGTATCAATATGAAAAAAAATCTCGTTGGCGTTTTTTCGGCCAACTCAAATGGACCAGCAAGCAAGAAGATGGTCCTAGGGAGCGCCCAACATTAACTCGACAACATAACATACAAACCAACCTAGATATTCATCGATTTTGGGGCCCTACAATTGATTGGCATTCGCGTCTCATGATGAGCCTAGATGGGAATAGGTGGCAAAAAGACACAGGTTTTTTATTCATTCAAGACATGAGCTTGAAAATAAATCATTGGAAATTACAAACACGATTCGGCTTTTTCAATACGAGTTCATATAATGCACGATTATATGCTTACGAACCGAGTTTACCGAGTAGCTTTTCTTTACCTGCTTATGCTGGGCATGGCTTGCGAAGTGCGATTGTTGGTGCCTATGAACTTCATAAAAACATACAATTAGCTCTTAAAATCGGCCGAACGGATTATTGGGATCGAAATGAAATTGGAAGTGGCCTAGATGTCATCGCAGGTACACATAAAACAGATGTGAGTGTTCAATGCATTGGGAATTGGTAAGTGCAGGGTATCCAGCCGTGAAACTTATAAAATATTTACCTCGGTCTCAAGAGAAACACCGAATTTCGTGCGAACTGATTGTTTTATTTTTTCGGAGAGGGCGAGCACTTGATTGCCTGTCGCATGTCCATAATTCACTAATACCAAGGCCTGTTTCGCATGCACCCCTGCATCACCGTCCCGAAAACCTTTCCAACCCGCTTGCTCGATGAACCAACCTGCCGGAAATTTCACATCAGTACTGCCAACCACTGGATAAGAGGGAATCGTAGGATTTTCAGTATGTAAGCGTTGAGCCTCCTGTGCGGAAACCGTCGGATTTTTAAAGAAGCTACCTGAATTTCCAATTTCCTTCGGATCGGGCAATTTACTTTGACGAATCTCAATGACGGCATTAGCTACATCTTGAATACCCGGCTGGGCTATGCCACGAGCCTGCAAAACATCCTGAATGGCCCCGTAGGAAGTATGTAATTCTGCTTTTTTTGCTAATTTAAAACATACGGAGGAGATCAAGTATCGACCTTTTCCCGCATGTTTGAAATAACTTTCACGGTAACCAAATTCGCAGGCCTCCCTATCAAAACGCTCCAAGATTCGAGTTTCTAAATTCAAGGCCTCCAAATGATCAAAGGTATCCTTAATTTCTACGCCATAGGCACCAATATTTTGCATCGGTGCAGCCCCAACGGTTCCCGGAATTAAAGCCAAATTCTCAATACCTGACCACTGATGCTGAACCGTATAAAGCACAAAATCATGCCAATTCACCCCCGCACCCGCGCGAACCCAAATATGCGAGTCCGTTTCCTGAGTGACTTCGATTCCCTTCATGTCCATTTTAAGCACGAGCGCATCGATATCCTTCGTCAGTAAAATATTACTCCCGCCTCCTAGAAACAAATGGGGTACATGTGCATATTTTCCGGATTCACATAGGCGTAGATAAGCCTCTAAACTGGTTATTTCAGCGAAATAACGCGCTTTTGCCTCTAAGCCAAAGGTATTATAGGATTTCAGCGACACATGTTCAAAGACCTTCATATTAGATTAATTTGGTCGATAAAAATTCCTGTAAATCAGGCACATCGGTCTTTAATAAATTGCCAGAATTCCCTTCCCACAATTTTTTGCCACCCTTTAAAAACATGATATATTCTCCCATCCGCATCACTGAATTCATGTCATGCGAAATCACAATCGTTGTGATACCATATTCAGCCGTAATTTCTTGAATTAACAAATCGATTTTTACTGCATTCAATGGATCCAGGCCCGAATTGGGCTCATCAATAAATAGATATTTGGGATTCATCACAATCGCCCGGGCAATCCCCACCCGCTTTTTCATCCCCCCAGAAATTTCAGAAGGCATTTGATTCGCCGCTGCTTCTAAACCTACACGCTTTAAACATAACATGGCTTGGGCATTTTTTTCATCCGTCGGCATAGCGGTCAATGTATCCAACGGAAAACGAACATTTTCCAAAACCGTTTTGGAATCAAATAAAGCCCCGCCTTGAAAGAGAACACCCATTTCCCGACGAATCGCCTTCACAGTATCTTGATCTGCCTTCACAAAGTCACGACCATCATACAAGACCTTCCCTTGTTCCGGCGTTAAAATACCAATCATACACTTCAGCAACACACTTTTTCCCGTTCCACTTCCCCCAATAATCATGTTGGTCTTTCCCTTATGAAAAGTCCCATTGATCCCATCCAAAACCACTCGTCCTTCAAACTCTTTGTGAATGCCTTTAATTTCAATCATCCTCAAAATTAGGCATATTTTGGCAAAAATTCATTCACACATATCCCCTTTATTATGTACATTGCACCGAATTAAAATCACATAAACCCTAATAGTATGTTTTTTATTTTTTTAGGTATTTTGCTCTTTGTTGCTGGCAGAAGCATTTCGAATCCCAATTTAGTTTTCTCCAAATATAGCCCAACCTTAAAAATAGTCGGGATTGTATTTGCCGTTCTTGGGCTAGGTAGTTCGACGATTAAACAAATTGACGCCGGCGAAGTGGGCGTCCAAAGTGTTTTCGGAAAAGTAGTTCCCGAAACCCTAACTAGTGGATTAAATTTTGTCAATCCGATCGCCACGGTCTATTCATTTGATGCCAAAACACAAAACTATACGATGTCGGCCGTTCATGATGAAGGAGATAAAAATGGAGACGATGCCATTCGCGTTTTAACGGCAGATGGATTGGAAGTCGTTGTAGACCTTACCGTCCTTTTTCGCATCATACCCAGCGAAGCACCTCGCATTTTAAAAGAAATCGGAACGGATTATAAGGATAAAGTTGTTCGACCAATCACCCGAACTATGATTCGAGACAATGCCGTTTATTATGATGCAGTAGCGCTATATTCCTTGAAAAGAAATGAATTTCAAACTCGGATTTACAACGACATTGAAAAGAATTTCAAAAAGCGCGGTTTGGTTTTGGAACAATTATTAATTCGTAATATTAATTTACCGAGTTCTGTAAAGACAACCATCGAATCAAAAATCAATGCTGAACAAGATGCCCAAAAAATGCAGTTCGTCCTTCAAAAAGAAAAACAAGAAGCCGAAAGAAAACGCGTAGAAGCACAAGGAATCGCCGATTATCAAAAAATTCTTTCCACTGGTCTGAGCGATAAACAATTACAATACGAATCGATCATCGCCCAAAAAGAATTAGCCAAATCCCCAAATGCCAAAGTCATCATCATGGGATCAGGAAAAGGCACACCGATTATCCTGGGCAACAATTAATCAGAAACCAAACCCAATCTAGTATCGAAAAAGGCGCCTGCTAGGCGCCTTTTCTATTTCTTCAAAATGGTATGCCCCATTTTATCTCGTTTAGTTTTAAGATAGGTCTCATTATGCACATTAGGTACAGTTTCGATGGGAACTGACTCAACGATTTCCAATCCATAACCTAATAGGCCAGCCCGTTTTTTGGGGTTATTTGAAATAAGACGTAATTTATGAACACCTAAATCTCGTAAAATTTGGGCACCCACCCCATAGTCCCGCTCATCCATCGAAAAGCCTAATTCCAAATTCGCTTCCACCGTATCTCGGCCTAATTCTTGTAATTTGTAGGCTTTCAATTTAT
The DNA here is from genome assembly GCA_947459055.1 of Cytophagaceae bacterium. Classification (GTDB taxonomy): domain Bacteria; phylum Bacteroidota; class Bacteroidia; order Cytophagales; family Spirosomataceae; genus Aquirufa. The sequence goes on from CANHCG010000062.1 coordinate 5,732, forward strand.
TCAACAAACCAATACCCCGACCCTCCTGAAACATATACAAAATCACCCCTTTCCCTTCCTTTTCGACCATTTCCATGGCGGCATGCAATTGGCCCCCACAATCACATCGACAACTACCAAAAATATCCCCCGTCACACATGAACTATGTACCCGAACAAGAACAGGTTCTTCCTTCGACCACTCGCCCTTAATCAAAGCCAAATGGGTATCTCCCGTATTCTTTTGTTTGAAAGCAATTAAATCGAATTGCCCCCATTCAGTAGGCATATTCACCCCAATTTCCCGCGTAATCAATGACTCAGTATGCAAACGATAAGCAATTAAATCCTTAATCGTCACTAATTTCAATTCAAATTTATCGGCAATCTTCCTCAAATCCGGCAAACGAGCCATGCTTCCATCCTCATTTAGGACTTCAATGAGAACACCCGAAGGCTGAAAACCCGCTAATTTGGCAAAATCCATCGAAGCCTCCGTATGGCCTGTCCGACGTAAAACCCCCTCCGATTTACTCTTTAAAGGAAAAATATGTCCAGGTCGCCCCAAATCCGCCGGCTGCGTGTTCAAATCCACCAAAGCCTGAATTGTTTTGGAACGATCAGAGGCTGAAATACCCGTTGTACAACCATGACCTAACAAATCCACTGAAACCGTAAATGGCGTTTCATGAGAGGTCGTATTTTGATCCACCATCATTTCTAAGCCGAGGGTCCGACAGCGTTCTTCCGTCAAGGAAACACACATCAAGCCCCTCGCCTCCCGAATCATAAAATTGACTAATTCGGGCGTAATCGCCTCCGAGGCACAAATCATATCCCCCTCATTTTCACGATCTTCATCATCCGCTACGATAATAATTTTTCCTTGGCGGATATCCTCAATCGCATCTTCTATTCGGTCTAATCGTATCAATTCCTCCTGCATATTTTACTCGATTTTTTAACGAAAACACAAAGGTACGCAGAATTAGTTCCCATTTTACCTACCTTTGCAAGAATAAATCGAGGCCCATTTATGTCCATCACCGTTTCCCATATTTCAAAATCTTATGGCGCAATCCCTGCCGTCAAAGATGTTAGCTTTGAAATCAAAGAAGGCGAAATCACCGGATTTCTAGGTCCCAATGGCGCCGGAAAATCGACCTGCCTTCAAATCCTCATGGGATTATTAAAGGCTGACCTAGGAACCGCCTCCATCCTGGGTTTATCCGTCCAAAGCGATATGGACACCATAAAAAAACAAGTAGGTTATTTAGCGGAACATAATCCATTGTATCCCGATATGTATGTCAAAGAATTTTTGACTTTCATCGGCCAAATTCACCAAATACCTGCAGATCGATTAAAAAAACGAATAGCCGAGGTCATCGAATTAACGGGATTAAGTAAGGAGCAAGCCAAAAAAATTAATGAATTATCTAAGGGTTACCAACAGCGGGTCGGGATCGCCCAAGCCATCCTTCATGACCCTAAAGTCCTTTTGCTCGATGAACCGACCAGTGGCCTAGACCCAAATCAAATGGAAGAAATCAGGTTACTAATCCAATCATTGGCAAGTCATAAAACCATCCTGTTCTCCAGCCATATTTTAAGTGAGGTAGAAGCCATTTGTGATCGAATTATCATTATCAACCACGGGGAGTTAAAGGCCAATTGTAGCCTAAACGAAGCCCAACAACATAAGGGTGGTTTGTCAGCCTTCTTTAAAGAAAAAACAAATACTAATTGATTTGAAAATCATCTGCATCCAAATGTGCAGGAAATTGTGTCCTAAATTGGACTAAATCCGCATGCGATAGGCTATAGGTCTGAATGTCCTCCGAAGCCCCCATCTCTAGCAATCCAACTCCTTTAAAATGTATCAAGGCCGAATCCCCTTGATACAACAAGCCATTCCCATCTTCGCCCGTCCGATTAACCCCAACCACATAGGCTAAATTTTCAATGGCACGCGCTTTTAATAAGGTCGACCAAGCATGCGCGCGCGCCGCAGGCCAATTAGCCACATAAATGGCAAGATCATAGCGCAAGTTCACATTACGCGACCAAACCGGAAAACGTAGATCATAGCAAACAAAAGGGGCGATTTGCCAACCGACATATGAAATAACGATCGATTCTTTGCCCCCCGAATAAAATTCATGCTCCCCGCCCATTCGAAACAAATGACGCTTGTCATAATGATGAATTTTCCCATTAGGCTCAACTGCCAATAATCGATTAAAAAATTGATTTCCTTCTTTGCATTTAACACTTCCCAAAAGAAGTACCTGTAAGCGCTTAGCTATTACCTGCAACCATTGTGTCGTAGGCCCTTTCCCTATTTCGGCGCCATGTTCATTCATGCTAAAACCTGTATTGAACATTTCAGGTAAGACAATGATATCCGCTTGCCCTTGAAGTACTTGTAATTTTTCCTCCAAAATAGCCAAATTAGCCGAAGGATTTTCCCAA
>CANHCG010000063.1 GCA_947459055.1 Cytophagaceae bacterium
ATCATCGGTCAGGTCTAAACCTAACGTGATCATGATTTCTTTAAAATGAGCTTCGATCTTCTTTATTTTTTCTTCATCAGAAAGAACAAAAGCATCCTCCCTCATCGGTGTTTCGATCGAGGTGGCTACGTGATTATCACCAATTTCTTCATCGGTCAACAAGAAACGGTCGGTATCAATAAGCAGGGAATTCAACGAAATTTCTTTCTGTTTCATATAATTTTATTTTTAATTCTAATTCAGCGGCAATTTTAGGTCTCAATTTTTGATAAATCACCACAGCTATATTTTCAGCCGAAGGATTTAACTCAGCAAACTCAGGTACATCTAAATTTAAATTCTTATGATCGAATTTTTTTAAAACTTCCTCCTGCGCTAGCGTCGATAATTCTTTCATATCGATAACATAACCCGTTTCCGGATTAATTGTTCCAATAATTTGAATGATTAACTCATAATTATGTCCATGGTAGTTGGCATTATTACATAAACCAAACACCTCTTTATTCTTTTCCGCGCTCCAAGAAGGATTATGCAAGCGATGGGCTGCATTAAAATGTTCTTTACGAAAAACGCTTACTTTCTGTGAGTCCATCATTTTTTTTTCCAAGGTGTAAATTTACTGTACTATTTTAATTAAATTTCAATTTCAATCCTCTTAAACTAATTTAACTTACATGAAACGAAGGAAATTTATCTCCGATTCCTTACTATATACCTCCAGCACCGCGTTATTTCCCACGATTTTGACAGGATTACCAGTAGAACAAACGAAAGTACGTTTAGGTTTCATTGGCGTTGGGCTTCGCGGTCAAAATCATCTAGAAATGGCCATGTATCGACCGGATGTCGAAATCGTCGCCATCTGTGATGTAGATCCCAAGGCCATTCAAATTGCCCAAAAAATGATTACTGACAAAGGCCGAAAAGCCGCAGTAGCCTATCAAAAAGGAGATCATGATTTTGAAAATTTAGTCAAACGAAGTGATATCGATGGAGTTGTCATCGCCACGCCATGGGAATGGCATGTGCCCATGGCTCTTGAATCTATGAAACAAGGTAAATATACTGCAGTGGAAGTTTCAGCCACGGTGACACTCAAGGAGTCATGGGATTTGGTGAATATGTTCGAAAAAACAGGTTCACATTGCATGATTTTGGAAAATGTCTGTTACCGTCGGGATGTGCTGGCTGCCTTGAATTTGGTGCGTCAAGGGATGTTTGGTACCCTGAATCACGTTCAATGTGGCTACCAACATGACCTCCGAGAAGTTAAATTTAATAATGGTAAACAAGCCTATGGGGGCGGTGTGGAATTTGGAGAAAAGGGTTTTTCTGAGGCGAAATGGCGTACTCAGCATTCCATTGACCGAAATGGTGACCTTTATCCTACCCATGGTCTGGGGCCAGTAGCGGAGATGTTGAACATCAATCGAGGCAATCAATTCCTGTATTTAACCTCGATGGCAACGCAATCGATGGGATTACATAATTACATTGTTGAAAAAGGTGGAAAAGATCATCCAAATGCCAAAGTTAATTTTGCCTGCGGCGATATCGTAACCACCTTAATTAAATGCGCAAACGGTGAAACTATCATGATTTCCCATGATACAAACTCTCCTCGCCCCTATTCCTTAGGCTTCCGCGTGCAAGGTACCAAAGGCCTTTGGATGGATGATAACAAATCAATTTACTTAGAAGGAATTTCACCTAAAGCCCATCGCTGGGAAGATTTTAAGCCTTATCAAGATAAATATGATCACCCTTTATGGAAAACGCATGCAGTGGATGCCGAGAATGCAGGACACGGAGGGATAGATTATTTTGTGTTAAGGGCCTTTATTGAATCCATTAAGAATAAAGTGGCACCGCCGATGGACGTCTATGATGCCGCCGCCTGGTCAGCTATTTCCCCGCTTTCTGAAGAATCTATAAAAAATAATTCCGCTTCGGTGGCCATTCCGGATTTTACTCGTGGAAAATGGAAAACGAACCAACCAATCTTTGCTTTAACCGATAACTATTAAAAAACCTCATGACAACGACCTCAAAAAATTCAAATGGCCCCTTATTAATCATTGGCGTATTATTTTTCGTCTTTGGATTTGTTACCTGGGTAAATTCCGTATTAATCGCATTTTTTAAAGATGCATTTAACCTAAATAATTTCCAATCGCTTCTTGTTACCTCCGCTTTTTTTATCTCTTATTTCGTGATGGCGATTCCGTCATCTTGGGTTTTATCCAAAACAGGATTTAAAAATGGGATGTCCTTTGGTTTGTTGACCATGGCAGTAGGTACGCTTTTATTCGTACCTGCCGCAAATATGGCTAATTACCCCTTATTTCTGTTGGGATTATTCATCATTGGAACCGGTTTGGCACTGCTTCAAACCGCCTCTAATCCGTATGTAACAATCCTTGGGCCTCGCGAAAGCGCAGCGACACGAATTTCATTTATGGGGATTTGCAATAAAGTGGCGGGTATTTTAAGCCAATTTATTTTTGGGGGTTTACTTTTATCCGGCGCTGCTGGTACAACCCAGGATTTGACTATCGTGATTTCTCCTTATTCGATCATGACAGCGGTGTTAATTGCTTTAGCGCTTTTAGTTCGCTTTTCGAGTCTTCCAGAAGTCGAAGCCGAAGAAGAAGATGAGGCGAACGCGGTGGCTGAGAAATCTAGTGTTTGGGCTTATCCAAATCTAGTACTGGGCCTAGTAGCCTTCTTTTTGTACGTAGGCGTCGAAGTGATGGCGGGTGATACGATCATCAATTATGGAACTTCAAAAGGCATTAGCATGGATGTGGCTAAGATTTTTACGACCTATACCTTGTATGGGATGTTGGCCGGTTACATCGTCGGAATTCTATTTATTCCAAAATACTTGAGCCAACAAAAAGCCCTCAACTACTCCGCCATTCTAGGACTTGTTTTTTCAGTAGGTACAGTAGCACTAGATGGCTATATGTCAGTAATGTGTTTAGCGCTTTTGGGTATTGCAAACGCTCTAATGTGGCCAGCATTATGGCCTTTAGCGATTCAAGGCCTGGGTAAATTCACAAAGATCGGTTCGGCATTAATTATTATGATGATTGCGGGAGGGGCCTTAGTTCCTTTATTATATGGAAAAATAGCAGATTCCATGGGTGATACGCAGACGGCCTATGCGATCATGATTCCATGTTATCTATTTATTTTGTATTACGCAACAATCGGCCATAAAAAGAGTTCTTGGTAATAGCATCTAATGAGATAATGCTTTTTTGTACCTTTGCCTCAAATTATTTGTATGTCCTCAATTAGCGCGAATGCCCATTTAATTACTGATGGCAATATCTATTGTCCGTCTCTAGTGGCTTATAAACGCCGTGAAACGATTCCCGTGCAAATCGGTGATTTGTGGATGGGCTCGGATTTCCCGATTCGCGTTCAATCCATGACAACGGTGGATACAATGGATACGCAAGGTTCCATTGATCAATCCATTCGCATGATTGATGCCGGCTGTGAAATTGTCCGAATTACGGCCCCTTCCGTTAAAGAAGCACAGAATTTAGAAAATATTCGTAAGGGATTACGTGCCAAAGGCTACACGACACCTATCGTAGCCGATATTCATTTTACCCCCAATGCAGCCGAATTAGCTGCTCGAATCGTAGAAAAGGTTCGAATCAATCCGGGTAATTATGCCGACAAAAAACGTTTTGAGACGATTGAATACACAGATGCAACGTATCAAAATGAATTAGAGCGAATTCGAGATAAATTTTTGCCATTAGTGAAAATTTGTAAGGAATACGGTACAGCCATGCGGATTGGAACGAACCATGGTTCTCTTTCTGACCGTATTTTAAGTCGATATGGAGATACTCCCCTCGGCATGGTGGAATCGGCGCTCGAGTTTTTACGTATCTGCGAAGATGAAAATTACGGAAACATCGTACTATCGATGAAGTCCTCCAATACGCAAGTGATGGTAGAGGCTTATCGCCTGCTAAGTAAAAAATTAGCTGATGGTGGGTTTAAAGCTTATCCACTTCATTTAGGTGTAACGGAAGCCGGTGAAGGCGAAGATGGACGTATTAAATCAGCAGTAGGTATCGGGACCTTGTTGGAAGATGGTTTAGGAGATACGATTCGGGTTTCATTGACCGAAGACCCTGAATTTGAGATTCCGGTGGCGCAAGAAATGCTTCGTCGATTGCAAAATCGAGCAGCCCTAGCTGATCCGATTATGGCGTTCCCAGTAACAAATCCTGTCTTTCATTCCCCTATAAATCCATTCGCGCACACTCGTCGTTCGACGCAAGAAGTGGCCAATTTTGGTGGGAATCAAGTCCCTCGAGTTATTGCGGATTTTTCTCAGCGGTCAAATATTCAAATGGATGATTTAAAGTCCATAGGGCATTTTTATCTGCCAGAACCCGATAAATGGGCCATGAATGACCTAGGGGCAGATTATATATTTACAGGCGAACAGGTTATTGATTTTATGTTACCTAATGGCCTTCGACAAATTCAAAATGCTTCGTTGTGGCAAGAAAATCGTAGGCCAACTACCTATCCCATGTTTACCTGGGAATCTTGGCTTAAAGCAACATTCCTTCACCCCGAAATGAATTTCTTGTCCATTCAAGCGGACGATTTAATTGATCAACCAGAGCAAATAAAAGCGATTCAAACACATAATAATGTTGTATTGATACTTACAAGTCGTAATGCACATCAAATGGCCGCTTTACGTCGTGGATTTTTCGAATTGGTTCAAAATAAGGTGTTGGCCCCAGTGATTATTCATCTTAGCTACGATCAAATCACCGAGAGTGCTTTGCAAATCTATGCCCCTGCCGATGGAGGTGCCTTGTTCATTGATGGTTTTGGGGATGGATTAATGATTTCTACCCCATTTGAAAAAAATCGAGAAGGAATTTGTAATAGTACCAATTTCGGGACCTTACAAGCTAGTCGGGTTCGAATTTCGAAAACAGAATACATCTCTTGTCCTTCGTGTGGTCGGACCTTGTTTGATTTGCAGGAAACAACCGCTCGAATTCGGAAAGAAACAGACCATTTGAAAGGCATCAAAATCGGTATCATGGGCTGTATCGTAAATGGACCAGGTGAGATGGCAGATGCGGATTATGGCTATGTGGGGATAGGAAAAGATAAAATCGCTTTGTATAAAGGCCAGGAAGTTGTTAAGAAATCAGTGCCAGCGGATGCTGCGGTGCACGAATTAATTCAATTAATAAAAGATCACGGTGACTGGAAAGAAGCACCTACAACCCAACAAACGCATGAGCAGAATTAAAGACCAATTTAAAGTAGGTGAAGTTTTTACTTATTTTGTTCGAGTTTTTCAAAAACCAAAACCCGGTGCACCCACGAACTTTAATATTCGTACTATGCACACAATTAATAAAATATCGATTGTGATGTTTTTGTTTTGTGTCTTAGTGATGATTTATCGGGCTTTTACTCGTTAATTCATTCCGAATTTACACCAATTTACCTGCGCATATTTCAAAGCCTTTTTATCCTTCGTTTTGCCTTTCACAAAATCACAGAGGAATTGATATTCTTTGGGTCCAGGCGCATTCGGAAGTACATCCAATAGGTTTTGAATTACCTTAAGCGCCTCCGTTGATTTTTTAATTTTAAATAAATAAGTGGCTTCTACCATCCAAGTTCGACGGACAATCGAATTAGCATCAATCCCTGCCTTTTTCATCTGATCTTTAATTTTGGCAATTCCAGCCGCATTTAATTGATTGGCTTGTGAACTTGTCATGACGATTTGAAATACATTTTCGTAAATCATGCGTACCAAACTTGGATCAAAAGCCCGACTGTAAGCCGGAATGTGATTTACATAATAATCGAAAAGCACGTTATCATGATTCATCATGACAGTTTGTAAAACATTAAGCGTACTTTGAGTGAAATAAGCGTTTGTCGGGAGTACTTTGGCAAATTCGTTAATTACCTTGATGTTCGTCGCCGTGTCTCCCATAATCCTTGCATATTGGGCATAATTCAACAGAAAAGCAGGATTTCGCTCTCCAGATTTAAATTTTGTGGCAAAATTTTGTGCAAATTCAGCAGGATTAGAGGCTTTTTGACCGATTGAATTCACATTTATGACCGAATTTTCTTTTTCACCAAATGATTTAGCCTGAACGACCTTCATGGTTTTGGGATCAAAAAATAAGAAAGTGGGTGTTGCATTTATGTTGATTTTCATGCGTTTCAATAAATTGAAATTTTCCGGATTATTCATGTCCAGTTGAAAATTAACGAATTGACTGTTATAGAGCGCACCTACTTGCGGTTGGGCAAATGTCCCCTTAAATGCCATACACACATGACAATCAGGCGCATAGGCTTCGACAAAAAGAATTTTATTTTGTTGTTTTGCCGTGGCTATGGCCACATTGAAATTGGTCGTTTTAATAAATTGTATTCCTTTTTGAGCCAAAGCTGAAAAAGAAAAAAACAGTAAAAATGCGATATATCCGGCTTTCATAGCTCTATTTTTGGCCTTTTTCGGCTTCTACAATCTCCTTTTTTAAGTGTGCCGATAAGGTCCGACAAACGGCCTCAATTTCCTGCGAGAAAAATTGATCGCCCGTAGCTTGCAAGGAAGCATCGGATACGGTTCCCATGATTTCAATAAAAAAGCGTTTCATATCCAAAACTTCCATATCCTTCGTCCATAAAGGAAGTGTCAAAGTTCCCTTGTGATAGGGATCCCAAGTGGCGACTAAAATGGCTTTGGTTTCCTCGATTCCCTCGTTGGGATTATCAGTGGCCGACCAAGAAATTTGTTCCGGGATATTTTGATCGTCTAATTGAATTTTGAAATTTATTTCTGAATGTTTCATTTGCAAAGGCGTCTTTTCGATTCTTAGGTGTGTTTCAAAACCAAATAAATCGTATTTTCGTACAAAAGTAAGAAAACTTAATGGTTCGAGCAGAAATTATTACGATTGGTGATGAGATTCTTTATGGGCAAATCTTGGATACAAACACCCAATGGATCAGCCTGGAGCTTGATAAATTAGGTATTAAAACCGTCCGGAAGTCCTCCGTAGGTGATCAGGCCTCTGAAATAACACAGATATTACAGGAGGCCTCTTCTCGCGCTGATATCGTCTTTATCACGGGTGGTTTAGGTCCAACCAAAGACGATTTGACCAAAAAAGTATTAGCTGATTTTTTCGATTGTGGCTTAGCCATGCATACTGAGGCTTTACAAGATGTAACCGAATTCTTTGCCAAACGTGGCCGGGAATTATCTGATATCAACCGAGATCAGGCTTTATTGCCCACGAAGGCTCAATTTGTGCCCAATAAACAAGGAACAGCCCCTTGCATGTGGTTTGAAGAAAAGGGGCTTATTTGGGTTTCGATGCCTGGTGTTCCTTTTGAGATGAAAGCGATCATGGAAACGGAGGTGTTGCCACGTGTCATTAAACATTTTAAGACACCCGTCATTTTTCATAAAGTAATTAAAACCGTTGGAATCGGTGAATCCTACCTTTCTGATCTTATTCAAGACTGGGAATTATCCTTACCTGCACATATTAAATTAGCATATTTGCCTTCGCTTGGAATCGTTAAATTGCGATTAACTGCCTTTGGCGATGATTTGAAATCATTGTCTGCAGACGTTGAAACTGAACTTGCTCGCGTAATGCCTTTAATTTCGTCCTATGTATTTGGCTATGAAAAAGAGGAATTAGCTGAGGTGGTGGGTGAATTATTACGTAAGTCGAAGGCTAGTTTGGGTGTAGCGGAAAGTTGTACTGGTGGTCATTTAGCCCATCAATTCACCCAAATTTCGGGTAGTTCGGATTATTTTACTGGAGGGATTGTTTCCTATGCAAATCAAGTTAAAATGGAACAATTAGGGGTTTCGGCCTCTATCCTACTGGAATTTGGTGCGGTCAGTGAACCTTGCATTCGTGCGATGGCTGAAGGGACTCATAAGGTGTTGGGTACAACTTATTCATTGGCCACCTCGGGAATTGCAGGGCCTACGGGCGGAACGGAGGAAAAGCCAGTTGGGACCGTTTGGATTGCCCTTGCGCATCCAGAAGGTGTGATCACGAGAAAATTACAATTAGCTGGCACTCGGATGCAAAATATCCACATGACTTCGTTG
>CANHCG010000064.1 GCA_947459055.1 Cytophagaceae bacterium
ATGGAGGCAACACCGTGATTTTAACCTCTAAAGGCTTTTCCGCCCATATCCCGTCGGAATTAGTTGCTTTTACTTTGAAAGTATAATCTCCGGGACTTAAATTGGTATAGGTAGCCGTTCGTTGTGTCCCCACATAATTCCAATCCTTTTCAAATCCCTCTAAAAAATAGGCATAGCGGTTATTTTTAGGTCTTTGATATTCAATAGCCACAAAATCTAAGCTAAAAACCGAATGTTCTGGTTGTAAAATCAGATGTGATGTGCGCAAAATATCCACTTCCAAAGGTGAATTTTTCTCTCCCGCTCGAACGGTTTTGTTGAAAATTTTCAAGTTGGTCAAATAGACATTAGGAACATCTAAACGCATGCGCAAGCTATCTGCCTTGATGTAATTCAAGCCATTCACTCCACCAAAAAACAACCAATTTTTATCATTCTTATCAAATGCATTAATCACAAATTCCTTTCCTTGCAAGCCATCCACGTCATCGTAATTGATACATGAAAAGCTTTTGGGATCCATTTTCGTAATGCCACCATTAGTCGTCAGCCACAAATTACCCTTGCTATCTTCCACCATACCGCGCAGGGTATTACTTACTAATCCGTCTGCTACCGTAAAATTCCGAAATACGTTCCCAGGACCTTGATACAGATGGAGTCCTCCTCCATTGGTTAGAACCCAAATTCGGCTTTTGCGATCTTGATACACATACGTGACGTGGTTATAGCGCAAGGATTGACTTGCATTGGTCTTTTCAAAATGCTGGATTTCCTTACGTTTGATATCGTAAACATAGACACCTGAGGCCGTCGTCCCTACCCAAATTCGGCGATTATCCTCAACCCAAAGCGACGAAATCGTTTTATTTTCAAACAATTTTCGGCCTAAGGCAGGAAACGGAATTCGATATTTTTTTGTAGCAGGATCAAAGATAAAAATTCCATTCCCATTAGTCCCAAGTAAAATCTCATGTCCTAAACGTGCGCCAATGGAAAAACGGAGGGGAATCGAATTTTGATTGTAAACGGAAGGAACGGGAAAGGCTTGCAATTGTCTATTCGCCGATAAATAATGTAAACCCTCCCCCGCAACTCCTACCCAAAGGTCTTTATTTTCACCGCCCAATAAAAAATTCACATCAAAAATATCCCCCGAATTCAAGCGATTAATTCCCGCATTATTAACTATATGCTCAACCTTGCCCGTTTTATACTGCAAATAAGACAAACCCACATTACTACCAACCCACAATCCTTCCTTGTCATCTGCTCGCAAGGCTGTGACTTTATTACTCAATAAGCCTAAAAAAGTATTGGGCTTGTAACGCAACAACGAAAAGCGTGATTTTTGATAAAAATCAATATTCAACCCCGCCTCCCAAGTACCAATCCAAGTATTTAAATTCGAATCTGTAAATAAGGTTGTCACCGAAAAACTACTTATCCCAAATTCTGGGTCAGGATTTGAACCTACCAAACGAAACCGATTAAAATTTTCGCCTTCCAGGATGTAAATCCCATTGTCGGTGCCTAACCAAAGATTTTTTTCTGCATCACGACACATACTGGTGACCACGTTTTGCCGCGAAGCGGTTTCCGTGGCATCGAAAAAAACGGAGACAAATCGTTGATTTTGAAGATTAAACCGATAAACACCATGGCCTTCGGTCCCAACTAAAATATCTCCATTTTTTGCCTCAAACAAGGTACGAACGCGATAATCATTGGAGGGTTTCGTTGGACCAATATGAAATGGCAAATAACTTCGATTCCCAAGCACTGAAATTAACTCCCCCGTCCGTGTACCTATCCACAAAGAGCCATTGGAATGCTTAAAAACCCGTACGATTTCCCTGACCACCGGACTTTTAAAATCAGACTCAGCCGCTATTATTTTATTTTCTTTTGAATTATAAACTAAATAACCCCTTCCTACTGCCGCAACTCCCATTTTATGATTTCCCAAATTCACAATCGAGGGAATAATGGCCGAGCTAATATCTTCTCCTGAAGGTCCAAGGGTGAACTGAATCACGGAACCCGTCTTTAAATCCAATTTATTTAAGCCAGCATTCCGAGTACCTACCCATAAATTCCCCTCATCATCCTCGGTAACGGTAGAAATATCACTACCCGAAAGCGTTTTGGGATCACTCGGGTCATGTCGATACACCTCATAAGAATATCCATCATAGCGATTCAGGCCATCCGCCGTAGCAAACCACAAAAATCCTTTTTTGTCCTGAATGATTTTATTGATCGTATTTTGAGAGAGTCCGGAAGCCGTAGTCAAGCGCTCATATCGGGTCGACTTTTGGGCCAACAAGCTGTAGCTACCCAGCAAGTAGCAAAGAATTATCCAATAAAGTTTTGGGCTATTTTTATACATCTTCGTCGAGATCATAAAAATAGAAAATTAAAGGGGAAAATCCCTTCGCCAGAAAAATCAATTATAGGTGAAAACAGAGTTATCCTGAAAAAAAACAGGTATAATCATTTCAAATGAAGCTTATTGCAAATTATGTCCACAAATTTGAAAGATTTGTCCTATCCAAGACAAAGTCATTCGTGTAAATTTGAATGTCTTCAATAGATACAAATTACGACAATTGATGAATAAAACCTTTATCTCCTTTTCTGCGAAAAATTCGGATGCGAAATTGCCCAAGTATCGGCAATTGATCAATTCGCTCTTGCAGGATATCGAGATGGGAGAGTTAAAACCAGGAGAGCGTTTGCCATCCATTAACGAAGCCTCCGAGGAATGTTATTTATCTCGCGACACCGTAGAACGAGCATATACCGAATTACATAAAATGGGGGTCATTACTTCCATTTTCAGGAAAGGATATTTTATCTCCGAGTCTACCTTACAGTCGAAAACCAAAGTTCTATTTTTAGTAGGTAGAATTACAGATACTAACAAATCGATTTTTGATGCGTTCTGTACCCATGTTGGCAAACATATCCATGTCGATATTTTCACTTATCAGTATAAGTCCCAACAATTTCAAGAAATCCTCAATCAACAATTAGGTAATTACCATTATTATGTGGTAATGCCCCATTTGATTGAGCCAGAAGATTCGATTTTGAAATGCTTAAATAAAATTTCAGGCGATCGCTTGTTGCTCATTGATCAAAATTTCGAGCAAATCAAGCATTCACACGCGAGTTTGGTGTGTGAACCTGCCAAACAAATTTTAAAGATTTTTAATAACCAACTAAACCTGTTTAATAAGTACCGCGCATTCAATCTGGTGTTGACCGAAGAAGATTACTTCGATCCTCAATGGATTAACGGATGCAGGGAATTCTGCGAATCAATTTCAATGGATTTCCAAGTTTTAGATGGCCTTGAGCAAGAAGATATCCGCTTGGGTGAAATTTATTTCACGCTCGCAGATTTAGAACTAGCCAAGGCCATCCATTACGCGGATAAACTCGGATTGCGTTTAGGAAAAGATATTGGCATCCTTGCCCAAAACGACTCCTGTTTAAAGGATATTTTGGCTGGTGGCATAACGGTTTTATCGAACCAACCTGACCAAATGGGCACCATTGCCGCCCAAATGATTTTGGATCATGATAAAACCAACAAAGAAATTGAGCTCAAACTCATTTTAAGAAAATCACTTTAGGGTTTAATTTGCAAAAATGGGCCATGGTTTCATGGCTCCATTTTTTTTACATGGGCAATACTCCTTCGAATTCCGGCCAATTGCGTTCTTTTTATCGCCGAATAATGAAATAATTCGTTAAAAGCCTGCTCCGACAATTCTTCCCAATCCAATTTTGTTAAGCCTAAAATTTCTTCCTTAGGTTCAAATTGCGGTTCCTGGTGAGGTTTCGAATGGCGATTCCAAGGACAAACGTCTTGGCAAATATCACAACCAAAAATCCAATCCTTAAAATCAGCTTGGATTTCAATCGGTAAGCCTTTTTTTAATTCAATGGTAAAATAACTGATACATTTAGAGCCGTCCACGACATAAGGAGTGATCGCGTCCGTCGGACAGGCCTCAATACAGCGCGTACAGGTCCCGCAAAAATCCTTGATTGGCCCATCTGCTATGACGGGAAAATCGACTAGCATTTCTGCCAAAAAATAAAAACTCCCTTGCTTCGGTATAATTAAATTCGCATTCTTGCCCATCCAGCCTATCCCCGATTTCATTGCCCACGCTTTTTCCAACACCGGTGCCGAATCGACAAACATACGCCCCTGAAATTCACCCAATTCCATTTGCATTTCGTCCCACATCGCCTTCATTTTCTCTTTGATTACCAAGTGATAATCTACTCCAAAGGCGTATTTGGACACTTTGAAACTATCTTTTAGCAGGGAATGATTCGGAGATGGGAAATAATTATAGACCAATGAAATGACGGATTGACAGCCGTCGACCAATTTTCGAGGATCCAGACGCTTATCAAAATGATTTTCCATATAGGCCATTTGACCTTGCATACCTTGGTTTAACCAAGCCTCCAAACGGGGTGCTTCTTCTTCCAAATAGCCCGCTGCTGAAAGTCCGCAAAATTGAAAGCCATGCCGAAGGGCAATTTCCTTAATTTTCCGAGAAGATTCGAGGGGATTCGATTTCATGAGACCTAAAATTACAAAGCTATCCGAATTTATGCCAAACTGTCAGAAAATAGTTTTTGGTTCATGATTTGTTTAACCCAAAGCTTATTAATTTTGCCATATGAAAAAGAAAGAGAAGCCCGAACACCAGGAAGAAGAACATTTGAATAGCCCTGAAACGACTGAGGAGCAAGAACAATCGTCGGAAAGCGAACCAGCGATCGACGAATTAGCTGAAATGAAAGAAAAGTATTTGCGTTTGTATTCTGATTTTGAAAATTTCAGAAAAAGAACGGCAAAAGAAAAAATTGAACTCATTCAAACGGCTTCGGCTGGCGTGATTGTTGATTTATTATCTGTCATCGACGATTATGAACGTGCGCTAGCCAATGCCCCTGAAGGTGAAATATCAGAAGGAACAAAATTGATTTTTGCTAAAATCAGTTCATTACTTCAATCCAAAGGCCTTAAAGAACTTCCTGCCAAAGGCGAAGTATTCGATGCGGAAATCCATGATTGCATTACTCAATTCCCGGCGCCAAGTGTAGAGGAAAAAGGTAAGGTGGTCGAGGTAATCGAAAAAGGTTATACATTAAATGAAAAGGTCATCCGCTTTGCAAAGGTGGTTGTCGGTAATTAATACCCCATGGCTCAAAAAAGAGATTATTACGATATTTTAGGTGTTTCCAAGTCAGCTTCCGAAGAGGAAATCAAAAAGGCCTATCGCAAGATGGCTATCAAATACCATCCTGATAAAAATCCGGACAACAAAGAAGCCGAAGAAAAATTCAAAGAAGCCGCTGAGGCCTACGAGGTATTAAGCAACGGCCAAAAGAAAGCCCAATATGATCGTTTTGGACATGCAGGCATGGGCGGAGCGGCCGGTGGTGGATTTGGCGGTGGCGCAGGCATGAATATGGAGGATATCTTCTCGAATTTCGGGGATATTTTCGGGGATGAAAGTCCGTTTGGAAGCTTTTTCTCGGGAGGCCGAGGAGGTGGAGGAAGACGCCAACGAAAAGGAAGTGATTTGCGGATTAAGTTGAAGCTCAACTTAGAAGAAATCGCCAACGGTGTCGAGAAAAAAATCAAAGTCAAACGCCATGTCGCATGTAAATCCTGCAGTGGGAACGGTTCCAAAAATGGAACAGACCTGAAAACCTGTGGAACATGTCAAGGTTCTGGCCAAGTAAAACGAGTTCAGCAAACCATGCTAGGTCAAATGGTCACCTCTTCCACCTGCCCTACCTGTAGCGGCGAAGGAAAAAGTGTAGGAGCTAAATGCGAGGCTTGTTTCGGCGAAGGCCGTGTACTCGAAGAAGAAATCATCCCTATCAAAATCCCAGCGGGCGTTTCCAATGACATGCAATTATCCATGTCAGGCAAAGGCAATGTGCCGCCACGAGGTGGCGTAGCTGGAGATCTATTAATCGTCATCGAAGAAGAGGAACATGAAGTCCTTCATCGCGATGGAAATAACGTAATTTTCGATTTGTATGTGAATTTTGCAGACGCTGCCTTAGGCACTTCCGTCGAAGTACCGACCATCGGAGGAAAAGCTAAAATTACGCTAGAGGCCGGAACCCAAAGCGGAAAAATACTTCGCTTAAAAGGGAAGGGAATCAAAGAATTAAATGGCTATTCAATCGGTGATCAATTAGTTCATGTGAACATTTGGACGCCAAAATCGCTTAGCAAAGAAGAAAGTGAAATCCTAGAAAAACTGAGAGCTTCACCTAATTTTGCACCCCAACCGAGTAAATCCGAAAAAGGATTCTTCCACAAGGTTCGGGATATGTTCTCTTAAAAAATGATGTTTACGGCTCTTATTGAACCTTGCTCATTTGAGCCGTAAACATTTCTTCTAATTCCTTATATTTTGCTGGTGCGACACCTGATTCCTTCATGGATGAAATAATTAAATTCATTTCATACAAGGCGATTTGGATGTTGCGTTCATTGCTACGAATTCCTCCCGTCAAATAATAATCGAGCGCCTTCGAATTCCGACGAACCATCACATTCGCCATCTCAAGCGCTTTCTTTTCATCCCCAGCAGTCAAATACAATCCCACCATACTCGCTGAAAATTGATCGTATGGAATCACCTTATCAGGCATCACTTGTTCTAAATGTGCTAATACACGTTTAGCCATTGGAATATTTCCCTCGCGGATTAATTGATCCGCTAAACGATAAATACCTAAGCGCAAAGTCACACTCGGAATACCCATATAAAAATCACCATGGTAATAAATACTCGGGTCATTTAAGCCACGCCAGAACATTTTATGTAACATATTATCCGACATCACTTTTGTATTCACGAAACCATCCTTGGCACCCGAAATTTTAAAAGGCATCAAGCGATAGGCATAACCCTCCAATTGCATACTTTCTTTCAAACCCAAATACTGCTCATTCGGCAAAGTCGCAGCGAAATAAATCGGTCGCTTCCAACCAGAAACAGCATTATTTGAAATGACTTCCAATTGAACCATTTCACCTTTGAAAATATTCTTCGATGGTAATTTCCATCCCAAACGATCCGATAAAAAAGGCACAAATTCCTTCGGAAACCAAGCGGATTTAGCGACCTCAGCTGCATTCACCGGAATCACTAAGGAATCCGATGGGAAAGTATTAATCGTTTCACCACTCTGCGTTTGTGCTTGAATCCGAGGATCATCTTTGTGCAATAAATCTAAATAATCTGGCAAGGACATGCCTGAAATGTTTGGATTTTCATTGTACATGATTTGATCATTGACGCCTTCTAAGAATTGGTCCTTGGTCAATTTAATCGGTAAAGCCTCTGACAAATAGGTCTTACGCTTCATTTGATCCACATACCAATCTGTTCCGAGCAGAGATAAATTACACACCCGAACATCCGTCCGGAAGCCTTCGACCTCTTGAACGTACCACAATGGGAAGGTATCGTTATCCCCGCCTGTGAATAAGATGGCATTCGGCGCGCAAGAATTTAACAAGTTTTTAGCAAAATCAATTTGATGATAACGCTTGCTGCGGTCATGATCGTCCCAATTTTGTTGGGCCAATACCACCGGTGCGGCCAAGCCTAAAACGGCTAAAACAGCCCAACGAACTTGTTTCGAAGCGATGAATTTACCAAGCCATTCGGCCAATTGCATAATGCCCAATCCCGCCCAAATAGCCAAGAAATAAAAGGATCCCACATAGATATAATCTCGTTCCCTTGGCTCGACTGGCGGTGAATTTAAGTATACAACTAAGGCCACGCCAGTTAATACAAACATTAAAATCGTGACTAAAAAGTCCTTTTCATTTTTACGATACAATAAATAAAAACCTAAAAGGACTAAAATAATAGGCAGGTAATAGTAATTGTTTCTAGCCTTATTTTCCCGGACTAAATCGGGCAATTTAGAAGTATCCTCGAAGGCATTGATCGCCCAGGCATCTTGCTGATCCCCTTCCCGGCCTACAAAATTCCAAAGCAAATAACGCATATACATATGCCCCATTTGATGGCTGAACATGAAACGGAGGTTATCTCCGAAACTTGGTTTTTGGCCTGCAGGAATGCCTAA
>CANHCG010000065.1 GCA_947459055.1 Cytophagaceae bacterium
GGTATCTTTCAACAAGCGAATTCGGCCATGGCCTTTTCCGGGCTCAACTTCATAAGGGTAATCGGGCATTTCTAAGACATAGGCATCTCCTTGGGCATCAAATTCTAAAGCTACTGGATCAAAAACATGGGGTTCAGATGCAAATAATTCAACGGAGAACCCTTCGGCCACCTGCAACTTTTTCATAGATTCTTCGGGACTAAGCGCTGTGGCATATTTCTGAGCCAAACTCTCAGACATTGCACAAATGAATGCAAGTAAAAAAAGGATATTTCTGTTCATTAAAGGGGTCATCATAAGTTATTTTTTATGATTGAGATTTTACATTAAATAGGTCAATTTAGTGGTTAAATTAACGATTTTAAAATTAAAATAATTTAGAAGACCAAATATTAATAACTTTAGTTTGAATCAAATCCTCCCCTTTTTACTGATCTTCAGCAAAGACAATCTAAGAATTTAGCTATTTATAGTCTAGCCACTATAAATCCTTGACACAACGAAATCCTACCGGGTACCTACTAATCTCTATGGGATGGAGGTAGTATCGATGTGAAGTAATATAAAAGGACCAGTTGTTAAAATTAGAACCCCCTCGCATCACTTTGTACTTTTCACCGTATTCCGCTATAAGCTTGCTATTGCCTGGATATGGCTTATACCAATCTGCAGTCCATTCCCAAACACTACCTGCCATATCGTAACAGCCATAGGGACTAGCAGGTTTAGCGATTGAACCGCCTCTTGAATCATTATAATCCCAGGCCACAAAAGATTCATTGAAGGTATTGCCCCAAGGGAATAGTCGACCATCAGTTCCCCTAGCTGCTTTTTCCCATTCTTTTTCGGTGGGCAATCTAGACCCGGTGCATTTGCAAAAGTTGTTGGCCTGTTCCCAATTGACAATTACGGCATTGTCCAGCTGCCCTTTTGAGTACTTGAAATTAGGATCGAACTCAAGGTACTCTTTAATGCTGACCTCATATTTATGAATAAAAAAAGCACTTGTTGAAGTAACATGTTTAGGTTTTTCATCGTGGTCGCCTATTTCACTGCCCATAATGAATTCTCCAGAAGGGACATAAACCATGCCTTCAGGTGGTATGGGTTGAATATTATCTTGCGCGTTTGACTGTGCTGAGACAAAGATGGTTGCCAATAAAAGGAATAGTCGAGAGATTTTCATTTTTACCATGAAGGGGGGATTAATCCATAATATCTTCCAAACCAATAATTACGAATCATAGCGGCAGCCGTTCCTTCTTCCTCTGATTCAACAATTTTAATACTTCCGTCTTCATTTGGAATCTCAAATGCTTTTTTCATTCTTTCAAATCCCCACATATTTTTCCAAACCATTTTTCTTTCATTGCTAGAAACATCTTCTCCTGTCAGGACATGATATACCATAGGAAACCAGGGACTACTTTCCCAAGACATGTCCATACTTTTCCAATCAAACCAATGACGATTAAGGTTCATCCGGTATTTATTTAGCAGGGACTTATCTTTTTCTAGCCGCATTATCATATAAAACGCCCTTGCAGCGTGATAGTCATCACCCACGTTTCTCCACTCTTCGGGAAAAAGCACTTTGGAAGCTAGTTGATGGTCATCATAATGGTATTTTTCGATTAGCATTTTATATGCATTACTGAATTTATCTTTCCCTGTCATGTGAAAAGCAACTTTTAGCCCCGTGAGCATGAGTAGAGAATTTAAAGGTTGATGCGGGAGATCTGGACATAGATTGCCCCATAAAGTCATCTTACCATCTAGGTCAGTGAGTTTGAAATTATCATCCATCACTTTAGTAATAAAGCGATCTATAAGCGCTTCGGCTCTATTTCTTTTCTCTTGATCTGCACAGAACTCCCAATAGGTACCCACACCATAAATAATTGAGGTATACTTATCTACACTGATGTCCCCTAACCAGCGATATCCAGGCATCGAACTAGAAGTATGCCATTCATGATACCATAATGCTTTTTCGTGCCAAAGTGCCTTGTCGGTTTGATTAAAACTTCTAGCAAAAAGCCCGGACACGCCCGTCACTTTTTCAAGTTTTTCTATGGCTTCAAATATTTGATCGGCCTTTAGTTTTACCTGCGAGTCTTTGGTGATGGAATATTTTAAACTAAGGGCCACCAGCATTTCGGAAGTAGGATCTAGACAATCAGCTTGAGAACCTACAATGGGCCTATTAAGTCCGGCAGGCGGAAAAATAACATGCTGCATAATGGCACCTTCGTTCCAATGATTGCCCAGCATAAGCTTTTCATAGAGGTCAACTTTTTTAAAAAGCTTATCTGATTTTTGGGGAAACTCGTTGACACTTTGAGCATATACCTCATGGAATAAACAAATCCAAAGAGTAAGTATTTTGAGGAAAACAGTCGTAAAGCGCATGGATGTGGTTAAAATAAACTATTCCTTGAGGAGTGTTTTACTTGGGTTCCAAGTTAGCAACAAATCACTTTTAAATAAAACAAATCGATTACAATCTACTTTTCATTATCAACTTTAGGCTAACCTAAAACCGGCATTTTTGAAAAACACTTTAATTTAATTTCTGAGGCAAGTCTTTAATGGTACAAACCTCTTATCACAATTTAATTCCTTTCGTTTTTATATTATGGTAAATTCGCTGAATGAAATTTTTTGCCTTTTTCCTCCTTTGTTCAATTCCTGTTTTAGGACAAAACACGCTTCATCTTCGCCTTCAAAATTCTGATAAGGAGTCCATTCCATTTGCAAGCATTTTATTAAAAAGAACCACAGATTCGAGTCTTATTAAAGGGCTAATCACGGATGAAAATGGAGAATTAAATGCGTCTAAATTACCCCTTGGTCGATTTACCTTAACATGTCAATCGACTGGTTTTGAACCAACCATTATTTCTTTGAACGAAATAACTCCAGATTCAAAAATCGATTTGGGTACTATTACCTTAGTACAAAAAAATACCGAATTAGCTGAAATTAAAGTTTCTGCAACAAAACCGTTCATCGAAAAAAAGTTAGATAAAACAATCGTCAATGTAGAGAATTCAGCCATGGCCGCGGGTAATTCAACCATGGAAGTCCTCGAGCGATCACCCGGGATCATTGTGGACAAAGACGGGAATATATCCTTACGAGGGAAATCAGGCGCTAAAGTAATGATCGATGGCAAAATCTCTTATTTAACAGGCACAGATTTATCGAATTATTTGAAAAATTTACCCGCTGACCAAATATCACAATTAGAAATCATGGCTAATCCCTCCTCTCGCTATGATGCAGCAGGAACTGGGGGGATTATTAATATTAAACTGAAAAAGAATTCAAATGTAGGCCTAAATGGTTCAGCTAATGGGACGCTGGCCCAAGGAACCTATTTAAGGGAAAGCCTGGGATTTAATTTAAACTACCGGAAAAATGGCTGGAATTGGTTTGGTAATGGATCTTTCCTTGATATCACCAAATTAGAACGCAACAATTTAACTCGAAATTTTAAAGCACAAAATGAAGTATGGAAAAATGGCTTTGCGTTTAAAAATGAGAACCAATCAACCCAATTAAAGGCTGGAGGCGATTGGTACTATTCCAAAAAGACTACATTGGGGATTTTGGCAACTGGAAATATCAATCAATATACCCTTCAGAATGGCCTAAATCAAACAATCCAATACAATGGTTCCGGAACCGCATTGACCCGTTTAAATACCTACAACCATGTGGAAAACCCAAGCCATAACTATGCCTTAAATTTCAATTATAAGCATAGCTTCGATAGCACAGGACGTGAAATTACGGTCGACCTAGATTATGCTTGGTTCGTCGATCATAGCGGGTCTAATTTACGTTCTCAATTTCAAAAGGGAGACTTCAGCACCCTAAAAGCAGATTCATTATTATTAAATAATTCAAAATCATTTGTAGATCAATATTCCTTCAAATTAGACTACATTATTCCCTCCTTTCTGCATTCAAAATGGGGTGTAGGAATTAAGTCTTCCTATGTAAAAACGGATAACGATTTACGATTTCAGGGTAAAAATGACGGAGCAGCCGCATTTACTTTTTTGACAGGTCAAAGCAATCATTTCATTTACACTGAACAGATTCACGCAAGCTACCTAAACACGGAGCGCACGATTGGAAAATTCAGTTATCAAATCGGATTAAGAACCGAGTGGACGGTGGCAGATGGACTGTCTCAGGCATATACCTTGAATTCAAAAGATTCCACATTCCACCGAGATTATGCACAAGTATTTCCTAGTGCTTTTTTTCAATATGATGTTTCCAAAAACCATAGCTTAGGCTTTAATTATTCCCGTCGAATCGATCGACCAAGTTATGGCGACCTAAATCCTTTTGTCTTCTTTTTAGATAATTATACCTTCAAGGTCGGGAACCCTATGTTAACTCCTCAGCTGACCAACTCGCTTGAACTTAACCACACCTATAAAGGGGCATTCAGCACAATTTTAGGCTATAGCCACACCACGAATGTGATCACTGAGATCCTAAAACAAGATACCGAGGCTCGAAAATCATACCAAACCACAGCCAACATGGCCGAGCGAACAACCTACAGCCTAGGCTTTTCTCTACCTATTCCAATGGCGAACTGGTGGTCTAGCAATAACGACATCTACTTGAACCGTACAGAACTTATAGGAAAAGTGGAAAATGCAGCCCTAAGTCCTTCTAACAACCAGTTTTACATCAGTTCAAACCATATCTTCACATTACCTAAAGACTATCGTTTTGAACTAGGCGGAAACTATTTCTCCGGCGGTTTGGAAAGTGCCTTTATTTTTGGGGCCGGAGGGTCGCTTAATCTAGGAGTCCAAAAAATGGTTCTCAACAAACGAGGCGTCATTCGTTTAAACGCACAAGATATATTATTCACATCTAATCCTGATGTTTATATTAAATATGGTGACTTGGATATCCTGGTCCAACCGCGACAAGATTCCCGCGTGGTTCGTTTAAATTTTTCCTATCGTTTTGGTAGTATGTCCATCAAAGGGGCTAGGGTTAGAGCAACGGGTTTAGATCCTGAAAAATCGAGGGTTAAAACAAAATAGATTAGACCATTCCAAATATCTACAGTTTTGATTGGCTGAAAAAGGGGTTACTTACACTTTGATTTCATAGTTCATTGTATCATATAAGTCTTTCCTGATGGGAATACCTGCAATATTTTGATTTTTTTGAACTAAAATTTGATTGCAGGTATATCGAATCCACCTTATTGTGACAATTTATTATTCATAGCCATGATATAGATATATTGCACCATAAGTCCAATTAGGACCTTTCAAACCCGGGTAATTAAATCGGTCCATCATTAAGGCAATATATCGGATTGGATAGCCGTCTGGCAATTGAACTACGTTAGGCCAAACCCTTGTGCCAGATGTTTCGTCCCAAGGAGCTAAGTCCATCTGCAAACTTCCCACTTCATGGAGACCAGGATAACTGTATATATAAATTTTCCGATCAGAACTCCCTGAAAAACAAAATAGTTGATCGCCAATTTTTTGAATAGAGGTACCCGTCGAATTTTGTGCCACCGGACCCGCTATTTTTTTATACCCTTTGTTCCAATCATCTGATTCCAACACCACAGCTTTGTATCCATTCAGATTTTCACAAGTCAGCATGCGCCATTTATTTGCCGCTGAATCAAATAATATATGTGGGTCTTCAATATCGCCCACCATATCGATAGGAGCAGCCGTCATCGTCGAGAAACCAAATCGAGGATCCTTTTTACTCTCAATGGCAAGCAGTTGTTTTTTCTCTTTAGCAGGATTCGCAAAAGCACTAAATCCTGTGGTTAATCCACGCCACACCTTATTTTTCCTGTCATAAAAAAGATGAGTAGCCACCTCATTTCTTAATATTCCGTCATTTCGATCAAACAAGATGATTCCCTCCAGCTTAACATCAAAGACGGTTGGGTTCATACTAAATACCCCTTGAATATGATGATCTAAGGCACGTCCACGAATTGACATCGTATACCACAATCGCCCCTGATCTATCATAGGATCTCCGTTTTCATAAGTAATAGCCCGTATATCAGACAAGCCAATTCCTGTGCTAAGAGCCATTTCAACCTTTTTGATATCCAATTGGCCCCCTTTCAGATGGACAAATAGCTGTGATTGAAAAGAATGAATATATCTTTTTTCACGTAAATCCAGGTAGGTATTAAAATCACTTTGTCCTATTACCTGGGGCAATCCTTGATCTTGTAAATACAAAGTGAATCCACTACCCAGCATTTGAAGGATAATTTTACCTTTCAGGGATTTTTTTTCATCCAAGTTTACCGCAATTGATTTATCCACAATGACCCCAGCATTTTTAATGACTCTTAGCTTTACCTCAGTAAGCATGGAACCATTAAAGCCAACCTTGACAAAAAATTGTTCTTTATTATTAGCATCTGAAAATTGAAAACCAATTTCCCCTTCTCCTGTGCTGGAAGCGAGATCGATGGAATATGTTGCAAATGCATTAAATCCCCCAAACCAAATGGCCGTCTGGCTTTCTTTGGTTGATTGAATTTGTAATTTATCTTCATTGACAATTACCTTAGCATGCTCATCCATGTCATGGGTAATGGGATGCATGGCAGACATTCCGATGATATTTGCGGGTTCGATACCAGCCAAATGAATGGATTGCTTTTCGTCAAATATCAACCTTTGCACACCCTGCCTGACAAATTTTATCTTTTCGGGTGAAACCTGACTTTGAGCGACATGACATACCGTAGTTATCAGCCATATGAAAAGAAAGATGTATTTCATTTTTGTCAATAGTTTTCTCAAATTAAGATTTTACTTACCTACCGCCTTCTTTGTCAAATCGATATTAAAGTTTGAGTTAATAATAATTCCATTATTATTCTGAAATACATTTTTTCCATTAACTAGTCTACCTAATTGTAAGGTTTGATTTAAATAACCACCTTCGATTCTGACATTTTTATTAAAACGGTAGCCGATTAAAATACCAATTCGGTTTTGGTCAAAAACATTTGCATTCACATTTTTCCCAAATCCGATCAAAACCTCCTCGTAAGCCGCCACATAAGGCGTCTTATCCTTTATTTCTTTACCCCTTAATGGAACTTGAAGGCGAATCATATATCTGGCTCTATTGGAAAATGGAAATTCATCTTCTGTGTTCATGCTGGCTGAACTATACCTACCAATAAATCTTTGTTCCAACATAAAGCGGTGAGAAAAATCTACTAAACCCTCTTTGTGTGAGAGCTGAACCATTTGAAAAATTCGATGTTCTGTAAAATTCCTACCCAATCCATTTAGAGGGTACTCGCCATAGGGGAAGGTTTCTGCCAATGCATAACCTAACCTAAATAGAACTCTTGCGTTTAAATTGTAATTTAAGCCCGTTCTTAGGAGACTTTGTTGCCAACTTGTAATTATTTCATTTCTTCGCCATTGATATTCCGTATTTATTCCTAGCTTTTCCGATACCTTAAAGGTTCCTGAGTAACTGTACCAACCAATATTATTGGTAGTTCCTAGACGGTTATTTTGAGCTAAAGCAATATGATAGTTTATCAAAAGCAACACTAAAAATAATTTATTCCTCATATCCACAAAAATTTAATTCCTTCAAATAAACTGAACACTAACGGAATTCATGCGCAATTTAGTATTTATACTTATGTTTTAGGTCGTCCCAAAGGAATTGGACTATTGTTAAAGGTGTATTTCGTAATAATTAAATACCATATTAAATTCATATTGAATAAAACATACCTCCATTTGAATAATAACTACAATTCTTTTATAGTTTAGCATACAAATTAATAAACGCGTAAAATAAGGCAGAAAATCGATTTAAATTTTTGGTATTCAATTTTAATGTATCCATAAAATGAAAACTACCCTACCGTTTTATTTTCGAGGAATCATTGGATTATTCTTCTTCTTTCTTGTTCAATTAGAATCAGAAGCCCGTTTTTCCGTGTATTCCAAGGCAGATTCCAGTTCATTCAAACAATTCAAAGGAACTATTTTGGATAGTAAAACAAGGAATGAGCTCATCTTTGCGAGTATCACCGTCTCCGGGAC